>WQSV01000072.1 GCA_009787685.1 Bacillota bacterium | reverse complement strand
TATTATGACCAAAGAATTCGCCACACTCTAAAATGGTCGGTCAAATGTCTTGAAAATGACTTGCCAGTCGTGATTTTTCCAGAAGATTCGAAAGAAGGCTATGAATATATTCTCAAAAGTATGTATGCAGGATTTTTGCATTTATCAAAACTTTACTATAAACGTCACGGAGTCGACATCCCAATCTACACTTGTCGTTATGAAAAACGTCCAAAGAAGTTGATTGTTGGTGAACCGCTTTATTATCAAGAGCTTTCCAAAAGCTTCACAGATGAGGAAATCGTCAATATTTTTATGAACTATTGCAATTCACTTCGAAACGTGACAAAAGAAAATGCCCATGAATTCATGTTTGACCATGTTCCTGAAAAAATTGAAGGCGAAGAAGGCGAGAGAAAGTCAGTTCTAGAAACAATACTAGAAAAGACTGCAAACGCATAAACTAACGAAAAGGAAAGCTTCCCTCTTATTGCCCAATCAAGCGCCACGCAGTAATTTGCGCAGATTATGAACAACTCACCTCCTTATTTTTAAACATTCAGCAGAAACTAGGCATGAGATATTAAAAAATTCTAAATCTGTTGTTAAAGGTTTTTTGCTGGTGCATTTTTGAATCTCAACGCCTCCTCCCATAACAAGTTATGGGTTAATAATGAAAATCCATGAGTGTTTGTGCGGTGGTTCAAAAAAAAGTTTGAATATCAAACAAAATCTCTTGACAAAAAAGGCAAAACCCTTTAAAATATAACTATTATGGAGAAAACAAACAACAAAAAATCAAAAAATTCGGGAGTCAAACCGATTTTCTTGAAAAACAAATTCACGCTTTTAGACAAATTCTGGTTCGGGTTTGCAAGGTTTTTCAAAAGAAAGCCTGTGACTATTGATTTGAATGAATTGAAAGGCGGAAAGATGGATGACAAACGCGTCATGATTTGCAACCACAATGGTGCAGGCGGACCTTTCAGTTTTAGAACTTTCAGAAAAGAGTATTTCATGATGTGGAGTGCCCACAAAATGACCGAGAACTACAAGTCGAGAAGAGAATACCTTCGTGAAACTTTCTATGGACAAAAGTTAAAATATGGTAAATTTTCCGCAAGATTTATGTCATGGTTCTTTGGACTTTTGTCCCCCATGTTCTATAGCGTTGCTGGTGTCATTCCAGTCTATTATGACCAAAGAATTCGCCACACTCTAAAATGGTCGGTCAAATGCATTGAGAACGATTTGCCAGTTGTCATTTTTCCCGAAAATTCGTCAGATGGCTATCACTACATTATCAAGGAATTGTATGCTGGTTTTTTGGCAACATCAAAACTTTACTACAAACAACATGGTGTCGATATCCCTATCTACACTTGTCGCTATGAAAAAAATCCAAAGAAACTAATCATTGGTGAGCCTCTCTACTATAATGAGCTTTCGAAAAGTTTCACTGACGAAGAAATTGTGAACATTTTCTTGAACTACATGAACAATCTCAAAGATTGCACAAAAGAAAATGCCCATGAATTCCTATTCGACTATGTTAAAGAAGAAAATCAAATTGAAGCAACAGAGAAAAAATCAGTATTTGATGTCTTGACAAACGGAGCAAAAGAAACTCAACCTGAATTGATTTAGCAATTTTAAAAAATCTAAATTAGGTTCAAATCGCAAATTTTAAGGCGACAATTGAGTGAAGTTTTGAAATCATTATGTTCAACAAAATCCTTGCAAATGAAGCATTCAAAAGAAACTGGCTTGGAGGACAGTGTTGTTGTTAAAAATGCTAAAATTGCTGTTTGAGCTTTATTTTGGTGCATTTTTGAATAACAACACCGTCCTCATGACAAGTTGCGGACTTCGCGGATAGTAGTATTCTAGCAAAAAAAGGAACTAATCAACTATGAGAAAATTAAAAATAATATTTGCAATCATTTTTTTAATAATTTTTTCTGCAATAGGCTTTGGGTGTAACGGAGAAAAGGAAACTCTTTCGTTGCACCTTGTTTCATTAGAGGTTGCCCCAAATGGTGTTTCTAATTTTCACATTCGCCACAACGGAGATGCTCACACTCAAAACACTTATTTTGAAACAAACTCAACCATTAAAGTATTGTGGGAAACATCAAATGAACATGAAGCAGTTCTGTATGTCAACGATGTTCGAACAAATCTTTTTTCTGGAGATGAATTGATGGTTGATGAGGAATTGACCCTCCGACTAAGAGTCTATCAAACGGGAGTAAGACTTGGTTCAGTTGCCGATGGTGCGCCAGTGTTTGATGGAATCACTGTGACAATTAATGGCGAAAATCTCGCAATGCACAGTGTCTATGTCACGAACACTCAAACATGGGTTTCAGTTCCGACAAGAACTCCAGCTGCAGTCGGCTATGTCTATAAATCTCACGGAAAATCAGTTGAAGTCGTTGTTGACTTCGGTGAAGAAATAAATTCGAACACCATCATTCGCCCTGTTCATCGTGGAATAACTCCAGAAATTATTAATGGCACAAAGGCAAGATTTGTCGCAAGCGGACACGGAACATATATCATTGAGCCAAATGGAAACCCTCACAGAGCAGTTTTTTTGTTCATGGATGAATTTGTTTCAAGAAGAAGAGCGCCTGACACTGAAAATGTTATTCGTTTCACTAAAGGTCTCTGGGACTACACCAATCACCCAGCAATTCAAAGAAGTGTTCAAGGGGGCGGAGATGATTATGCCGTTCGTGGAATGGTGACGCTTCAATCGAACACAACCGTTATTATTGAAGAGGGCGCATTCGTCCGCGCTGGTTTCTTTGGAAGATATGTTGAAAACATTCGAATAACTGGACGAGGAATAATCGATGGTTCAACTTTCACAAGAAGATTTCCAGAGGGCGGTCTTTCTGGACGACAAACTATTCCAATTGAGTTTCAGCATTCATCAAACATAGTCTTGGAAGACTTCGCAGTTCATGATCCAGCAGGATGGGTTGTCCACTCATTCTTTGTTGAAGACAGCGTTATGGATGGCATTAGAATGTTCACATCTAGAACAAACGGTGATGGAATATCGTTGCAATCAAACAGAAATATCCACGTCAAAAATGTGTTCGTTCGAGCATGGGATGATGCCTTGGTTGTCAAAAACTATCCAATAATAAGAAATTCACCAGAAGAGTATTGGGGTTCAACCTATAACCTGTTGTTTGAAAATTCAGAACTTTGGAGTGACCTTGCTCAAGCAATGGAAATTGGATTTGAAACAGTCGGACAACAAATGGAGAACATAACTTTTCGAAATATCACAGTTTTCCATGCGTTTCACAAGCCTCCAATCAGCATCAACAACGGCAATAATGCCTATATTCGCAATATTCTTTGGGAAAACATAACCATTGAAAATGCCGCTATGGGAGGTGGAGACGCCGCATGGGACAGAGATTTGATTGGTTTTAGAATTGCTTTTAGTTCCACTTGGTCAACTTGGAACATCGCGGGAGGAACACCGCTTGGGCAAGTTGATGGAGTTGTTATTCGAAATGTCTTTGTTCTAGATGGCATTAGAGATTATGTCGAAATGCGTTTTGAAGGAGCAAGACACAATTTTAGAAATCAAGGATTGACTTATCACATTGTTCAAAACGTCAAAATCGAAAACGTTTACTTAAGAGGTCAGCGTGTTGAAATTGGCGAAAACCTAGTCGTTCGTCAAAATGCACAAGCCAGAAATATAACACTAGACGGAAATTTATTAAGTTCAACCTAAATCAAAGCAATCAAAGAGGGTGTATTGTTAAAAATATGCTCTTTTTTGTTGCTCATTTCATTTGTTTAATTCAGCAAAAAGGAAGAAAGTCGCTAAAGTGATTTAAGCGTTATTGTGTGCTTTTTAAAAATCAATAATCGATATTAGAGTCAAATGTCAAGTTGATTTTTTGCAGTGATTGGACAAAGAAAAACGGTCGACTAGGAAAGTCGACCGTTTTTCTTTTTGTTTGTTTTATTCAATTTAGCAACAAAATTAAAGCTTAAAAATATTTTCTCAGCCAATAGTTCACTTGAAGAAAATAAGCAATGGTTTGAGGGGTTGTCATCAATTGACCATACCATGGTGTTTGAGAAGTTGATGTGAGCAAACTTTCAAGTGCCTTCTTGTTTGCGATTTTTAGCAAAGGGGAAGACGAGTCGTTCAAAACTTCTTTTAATTCGTTTCTGACCAATTCAAGGTATTTTGGATTGTGGGTCTTTGGGTAGGGGCTTTTTTTGCGATAAAGAACATCATGAGGCAAATAGTCTTTCATAGCGTGGCGAAGAAGTCCTTTTTCTCGTCCCAAATAGTCTTTGAATTCCCACGGCACATTATAAAGGTATTCCGCAATTCGATAATCACAAAAAGGAGTTCGAATATTAATGCCACCAAACATACCCATTCTTTCACCGCGAACAACAAGCGTTTGCATGAAATGGTCAAAGTTTAATTTTGACATTTCTTTCATTCTTTTTTCAAGTGGAGAAGTTCCAAACAAAACATGGACGTTGCTAATTGCTTCATCATAGCGTTTTTTTGCATAATCTTTTTCAATAGTATCTTTCAAGTCATCATGCAAAAATTCAAATCTGTTGAAAGTGTTCCATGGAAATCCGTCAATGTTTCTCATTTTTTCGTCTCTAAACCATGGGTATCCTCCAAATATTTCATCAGCACATTCACCACTTAGTGCGCAACCAACATGTTTTCTTGCTTCTTTTGAAAACAACAAAAGAGAAGCGTCAATATCCCCCATGCCAGCAAACCCTCTTGCATCAACCGCGTCATAAATTGCAGAGACAAGGTCTTCATTTTTTAAAACAATTCTGTGATGTTTGCTTCCATCGCCCAGAAAGGAATGCATCTTTTCAATATAAGAAAGGTCGCTCTCCGGAGTGAATTTTGATGACTGAAAATGCAGGTCATTCTCTTCATAATCAACGCTAAAGGTTGAAATAGCCCCTAATTCGCGTTTTGCGACACTTGTTATAATAGATGAGTCTAGTCCACCAGAGAGAAATGTTGCAATGGTGGGAGTGTTTCCAAGCTGTCTCTTGATTGAATCTTCAACCAAGAACCGAACTTTTTCACTGGTTTCATCAAATGAATCGGTGTGTTCGCGGTGAGTTAAATCCCAGTATTTTACTTCTTTGAATCCGTCGTCAGAAAAATATGCAAAATGACCGCCTAGGAGTTCGTTGACATTTTTGAAACCACAATGTCTCGGGGTCTTTCCGGGGCCAAGAAGCATTATTTCTGCTATTGCATTTTCGTCTAGACTAGGCTTGACTCCAAAGTCTAAAAAGAGAGTTTGAGGGTCGGACGCAAAAGAAATAGTATTGTTTTTAATGTGATAAAAAAATGGCTTGACACCAATCCTATCTCTAGCTAAAAAGAGCCGTTTTGAATGTTCTTCAAAAATTGCAACGCTGAAAACACCATTCAACTTGTGGAGAAAGTTTTCTTTGTGTTCAGAGTAAAGGTGGAGAATAATCTCGGCCAAGGAATCGCTTTGAAGAACATGACCGCGACTGGCCAGTTCTCTTCGGATCTCTTTTGCATTAAACAACTCTCCCGTTGCGACCGCCATATATTTTTTGTCACCAAGTTTAAGGCGCATTGGAGGGTGGTCACTTTCAAGGAAAGTTGCAAATCTTTTTTCTAAATTAAATGTTCCAGATATTTTACACATAAATTCATTCTATGTTAAAATTCTGAAATGTGTTCTTTTATTAGTAATTTTTTAATACATTATAGAGAGAAATATTTTGCAGAAAGGAATGTTTCAAAAAATTGTGTCCAACAAAATTCGACACAATAACTATTATTATATCAAAAAAATATAGTCTTTAAATTATATCATATTAATATGATGTTGTTAAGGCAAGAGGTTGAAAAACTATGAAATTTGTGACAATGAGAAAAAAAGGTGTTTTAAAAATGGCGATTGTGATTGTTTTTGCCGCCGCTGTTATTGCGGGAGTTTCAATCACTGGAGCGGCGACAGTGTGGAGCGGAAACAGTCCAAAGAGAATAGCAATATATTCAGTAGACACTCCAAACCAAGTCGTTGCCCTAACATTTAATGTTCACAACACAGCTTCAGCAAGGATATCTCCAACAAATGAAGTGGTAGTCACCAATGAAGAAGGAAATGACATAGTGGATGAACCAGAAACGAAAGAAAGTGCTTGTTGCGAGGGTATTAATAGCATTTTGAGAGAACTTGAAGCTCAGAATATCAATGCAACATTCTTTGTAAGTGGTCTTTGGGCAAAACAATTTGCACCGACGCTCAACAGAGTGGTGGCGTCAAATAGGGCAGAGATCGGAAATCTTTCTTCAACCCACCCCGACAGGTTTCACCGTCTCAATGCTCATCAACTCGAAAAAGAAATAAGAGTTGCAAACACCACAATTAACAACTTGACAGGAGTTTCTCCAAAAGTTTTTCGCGCTCCAAATGGACTATATTCCGACAGAGTCTTGAACGCAGCGAACACTGAAGGACTTGTTAGCGTTCAAGGAGATATCCACATCACGAATGACGGAGTGATGAACAGCGAGCAAATCGCATTAAAAGTCATGAATAGTGTTCAAAATGGAAGCATTATCATGATTGACATAAGCAACTGTTGTCAAGTTTTTGATGCGTTGCCATTAGTTGTTCTTGGTCTGAAAAACAAAGGATTTTCATTTGTCCAAGTCAGTGAACTTGTTTTGAGAGAAAACTATACTCTAGACAGAGCTGGAAGACAGTTTAAAGAATAATATAAAAGGAATGGGGTGTGAAAAATAGGGAATGCAGGGGAGTAAAATCAATTGACCTCATTCGCATCTGTGCCCTGTTTTCCATTCCCCGCAACTCAAGGAGAAAAAACATAATGAGAGAAACACTAACAAACATAATTGACAAAGAAAACGCGTTTGATGACATGAAAAACATCGAATTTTCGCTTAGCAACAAGGTCTACCTTTCTGGAACGATCTCCCAAGAACCAGTCTATAGTCATGAATTATATGGTGAGGGATTCTATGAATTTGTCCTTGAAGTCCCGAGGTTGTCGAACCACTCTGACAAAATCCCAGTGACAGTGAGTGAAAGACTGATTAATGGGG
>WQSV01000071.1 GCA_009787685.1 Bacillota bacterium | reverse complement strand
CTTTTGCAATGCCCTCGGCAAGTTCAAGATTTGAATTTCCAGCTATTAAAATTCTTTTGTTTTCCATAATTTGCAACTCCTTAGTAGTTAGTGTTTTGTTAAGACAAGTAGGTGTCTTTAATTGTTTTTAGTGAATAGTGCATAACTTAATGAACGGTGATTGTAGAAATTTTTATCCTAAAATATTAACTATTCACTAGATTTAACCCAATTTTCTTTAACAGTCTCTCTTTCTCTCGCAACAACCAATGCTCTTGATGGAACATCGACTGTCACTGTTGAGCCTGCCGCGATGAACGCATCGTCTTCAATAGTGATTGGGGCAACGAGATTTGAATTTGAGCCAATAAAGACCCTGTCTCCAATTTTAGTCGGGAATTTATTTTTTCCATCATAGTTGACAAAAACAACCCCGCAACCAATATTGCACTTTTCTCCAATTTCTGCATCTCCAACATAAGCAAGATGACTGATTTTTGAGCCATTCCCAATAATACTCTTCTTGATTTCAACAAAGTTTCCAATTCTGCAACCATCACCAATAACGCTCAAAGGTCGAATATTTGCAAACGGTCCCATTAAAACACTTTTCCCAATAAAACTCTTCGTCATTTGAGACGAATCAATCATTGATTTTTCGCAAACTATGCATTCATCAATCATAGATGAGCGAATAGAAACATTATCTTTGATGACCGATTTCCCTTTGATGCTAGTGTTCGCTCCAATCTTCACGCCTTTTCCAATCACAACATCCGCTTCAATTGAAGTGCTTTTTGGGTCTTCAACGAAAACCCCGTTTTCCATGTGATAGTCAAGTATACGACTTTTTAAAATTTCGCCAATCTTCGCAACTTGTTTCATATTGTGGGCTGTCATGAAATCACATTCAAAGTCAATTTCTTCGTCAGCCGCTTCAATCTCTTCAATTTGATTTAAAAATTCGCCTCGAATCACAAGCCCACGCGGAATTTTGACAACATCTTCACCATTATTTTTAATTGCATGACACGCGTCAAATATAGTCTTTTTGGTCACCAATGGAGTGTCTGAATGGAGAATAACGGTGTAAGGCAAATCTTCATTTATTCTTTCTTTGATTTCCTCCAAAAGGTTCTTTGAGTTTGTTTCAAGCGTCACAACCCTGTTGTTTCCAAAAGCAGCACTCACCCAAGAGTGGCAACTCTTTCCGAGTATTTCTGTTTTGCAAATACTTCCCATCGCCTCATTGCGACTCTTCAAAATAATTCCATTGATTAAGTTATCCATTTTTTCAAGAAAAAAGCATTCAAGCCCTAACAACTGACTGCTTTCACATATGTCCTCCCACTCCATATATATAGTAACACAAAAAAAATGTTCTTGCAACTTTTTTGAACAAAGAGAATGAAAATATTTATTGTCAAAAATTGACACTCACACATCCACCTTAACAAAGGAATAACTAGTACCAACTGAACTTTCCAAGCCAAAAAAACTTAACTTAAAAAAACTTTTAAAAAGTTGTGAAAAATAGTTTACTTTTCTATCAAAAATGAATACAATACTGTTGAAAACAAAACAAAAGGAAATAAACAAAAACATGAGCAAAGAAAAAGAAACAAAAAAAATTGCAAAAGAAAAAGCAAAACAAGAAAAAATCGCAAAAAAAGAAGAGAAGAAAGTTGAAAAAAAATCAGAGCCTCCAGTTTGGGTGCAATGCCCAAGATGTGATTTGAACTACATTGACAAAAAAGATAAACTGTGTTTTGTTTGCAAGGCAGAAACTGGACTTGTGGACAAAAGCGTTTTAATTCCGGATGAAGACGATGTTATTGAAAAAATCTGTCCAATTTGTGTGACTAGCTTTGTCGCAGAAAAGCCAAACGAAGAAATTTGCTATTCTTGCAAAAAAGAACAAGATTCTTTAACTGAAAAAGACTTTTTTGAAGAAGAAGAAGAAGTGGATGAAGATGTCAAAAAAGTCAAAGACATCGACCTTGGAATTGACGAGACGGCAATCGAAGAAGTCGACAGTCAAATGTTTGAGGGTGAACTTGAAGAAGAAGAGGAAGAAGAGGAAGAAGAGGACTTCTCTTCTCAATACGCAGAACCAGATGACTTCGACTTTGAAATCAACGAAGACGACTTCCTCGATCGCCCAGAAGATGAAGACGACGAAGATTCTGAAGATGACGACGAAGAATGGGAAGACTAATTTGCCTAAAAACAAAAATATATTTTAAAAAAGTGTCAACCTAGAAAATAGGTTGACACTTTTTTTATGTTTTTGGCATTTTTGACGGTGAGTGCTAGCATTAGAAGAATTCAACAAACATCCAAAGACTGTGACACTTTTTTTCAAATTAATTTTCACTTCAACAAAAACATTCAAAACTCACTATTAATTTTTCAAAATTCTATTGACAAAAAATTCATTTCATGCTATACTATCCTCAAACTAAAAATCTTTTAGTTCAAACTCTCACAAAGGAAAAAACATAATGGCAGAAAACAAAAGACAAAAAGCAGGAAGAGTGCTTAAATATGTTGGTGATTTTATCATCAAAAAATTAGGACGGTTTTTGGGTATGGCCACTGGCATCATATTGCCTTTAATAGGAGCTGTTATTTTAAATAGATATGCTGAAAATTGGGGGCCTGTTAGGGCGTTCACCATTATAATAATAGTTGTTAGCAGTGCATTTGCTTTTGCTTTAATAATTTCAATAGTCTTACATATTCGTGAAAAGAATAGAGCGCACAATAACAGTAAAAAAGAAGAAGAAGAGAAAAAATGTTCTAAATATGAAGTGGGTGATGCAAAAAAAGAAATACCTTTTTCTGAGATTTTAGAATGGCTATTGGATTTTCACAAAGAGCATGGAGAAGAGGAAAAATGTTATAAATGTCAAATTGGAGAACCACCTTTCAAAAGAATTCCTTTTCTTATGGAAAAAAATTGGCTTAAAACTCCTCGTCAAAAAATGAAATTTGCCGAACTAGCAGAAGATGGAAATGTTGAAGATATATTCAAATTGAAAGAGGGGGGGAAAATAAAACTTGTTTTTGATGGACAAGAACATCATCCGCTTATTGATGGAATGGAAAGCACAATCTATAAGTGGAGAGGGGAACGCAAGCCAGATAGTTTTGATGATTTACCCGCCTTATTTGTCAGTGAAGTTCAAGATGGTAATTTAGAGGATGATTTGGTCAATTTGCATGTTAAAAAAACTACTTATTTTCCAATATCACACAGTTATATAAAAATGCAAAAAGAGGCTATAGAAGAAGCTGTAAAGGAAGGTGAAAGGAAAAGCCCAATACGTGAAGATAATTTTTCAGCACTACATGGTGGCAAGGGCAGTTTAATAAGAAATAAAAAAGTGAATCTTCGACCAATAGCAATAGGTGCGACAGCAGCAGTAGCAGTAAAAACAAAAACAAAAGATGGAACATATGAGTGGGAAGTTGCAATCCACAAAAAGAAAGACAATATGCCAATTTGTGCCGAAGAACAAGCACTAGTTCCATCGGTTCAATTAACGGTTCCTTGTAAAAATGGAGAGATAATTAAAAACTTGCAAGATTATGATCTTATTAAATACAATCTTTTAAGAGGTCTTTCAAAAGAATTATTTAGAGATGAACATAGGGAATGCAAGAAAAACCCATTTGAATTTGCAAAGTCAAAAAAGTTTCAAGATTTGTATGCTAGTTTTACAGATCAAGATGATAAAAAAAGAACAGATATTTATTTGCTTGGATTCGGACTCAATTCTTTTAATGGAGTAATCGATCTGGTTTTTTCAATAATTGTTAATGGTCCAGAGTGCAGTAAAGAAACGGAGGAAAGGGTATGGAAATTTTTTAGGGATGGAGAATATATTAAATTTGAAAAAATAATAGATCCAAAAATTGAAGGCTGGCTAACGAAGGGAGAACTTCATCATCCAAGTGCCTTTGCCATTTCTGAAACATTAAAAATTCTTAAAGAAAAAGAATCGAAAAAAACAAGCGATTAATCAGTAGTTGCCAAAAAAATGACAAACATGAAAAAATATCATGTTTGTCATTTTTCGTTGTTTCGATTAGTCATGTCTTTAAGCATAGGAGAATTTGATGTCGCCACAAATGACATCGGAATAGGAAAAGGTGAGATTTTTGATGTTTTTGTTGTCTTCAATTTTCATTGTGAAAACACTTGGATAGGTGTCAGAAATTTCTCCTTCATATTTGACGATTCTTTTTCGTCCGTGGTTGACAGCAATTTTTAGTCTCACTCCTTTGAGTGCGGCGACTTTGTCTTTGACTTCTTCAATTGATATTCCAGATTTGCGCATAGTTTTTTAATCTCCTATTAGAATAAAGTTTCCCAAATAATTATTGACACTTTTTTTCCATTCCATACATATATAATTCGGTTATCTAATATTATGGAAAAGACAAGCATGACAAATCACAAAAACACAAAATTGATGAAATCACAAAAAGTTGTCATATTTGTCCAAGTTTGACAATAGAATATAGTGTTATGCACTATGGACAAACAAGGGCTTGCCCAAAACATGAAAACTAAACCATAGGATAAGAAAGGAGTAAAACTACTATGTCATTTGAACCAACTTTTGAGGCATCTCGCTTTGATAACTTGATGAGAATTTCTTCATCACAAGCGATTGTCGAGGCAAGACTAAAGCCCGTTAATGGCACTGCGATTGCGCGCGTGCTTTCAGTTTCGTCATTTTGCTCAGTCTCGCCATCTGAGACATTTCTTCATGAGTCGCGTTATTCAGGGCGAGTTAACTTCAAAGTTATCTATGCGTGTAGCGAGGGAAAAAACCATGCACTAGACTACAATGCGGATTTCTCTGACAAAGTGACGAGCGAGATGATAACGACCGACACGCTTCCACTTTTCAGTGCGAGCATCATAGACACGGATATCGTTTCGGTTGACGAGAGAGAGATCAAACTCGCATCTGTCGTTTTGGTCAACCTCGACGCGGTGCAACGTCAAAGCATCGACATCTTGACTCACGGCGGAGAAGGGGTCTACACTCATGAAGACAAATTTAACTTCTCACGTCTTTGTGCTGAGACGAAAGAAGAATTCACAATCTCGGACAACACAGAGTTTGTCGGAAATGTTTCAATGCTTGGACATGAGTCAAAAATCATCCTAGCAAGCACAAGAAGTCAAACCGACTCTTGCATTCTTGAGGGAAAAATCGTGTCCGATATTTTCTTTGAAGATGAAGAGGGTCAGATTTCGCAAAAGACTCACATCACGAACTTCACTCACGAGGCGGGTGCAATCGGAGCTAGCGACAATGCGACAATGCTTGCAAACCTTGTTATTAAAGAGAGCAGAATGTCACTAGAGAGCGATTCTGAAAAAAGCGCACTTATCATGGAGTTTGAAGTTTCTTCAGTAATAAAAGCATTTGAAGAGCAGTCAATTTCACATGTCAGTGATGTTTTTAGTGTCTCGCATGAATTGGTCGCGGAAACAAAAACTCTTGACTTGAGAAGCTTAAAGTTTAGAACATTGATTGCAGACCGTGTTGACGGACAAGTGACCTTGGACAAAAATTCAGCGCTTGCTGACACTATTTGTGCAATCTCTGGGCAAACGCTCAACATCACTTCAACAAGAATTAACGCAAACAGAATTGATTTTGAAGGACTTGCAAGTTGCAATGTCGTCTACTTTTCGCAAGACACAGGAACAAAAAACTCCGTTTCAGTTGAACTTCCGTTCTCATTCAGTGCAAACGCGCAAGTCGTTGAATCAAATGAAATCTTGGTTAAAGGGCATGTCGTCGGAGTCCAGACAAAGATTCGTCGTGGAAACGAAATCGACATCAAAGCCGATATTGAAATTGAAGTTGATGTCATTGAAAAAGAAACAAGAAGCGTAATCACGGCATTGAAACTTGGAGTAGAGCGCGTTATCCCATCAAGTGCTTTCTCAATTCACATTGCAAGAAATGGTGAAACTCTTTGGGAAGTAGCAAAATCACTTGGAACAACACCAGAACTCGTCTTGACTCAAAATCCGAAATTAACACTTCCACTGAATGGTGGAGAAAGAGTGATAGCATATCGCCATTTGAAATAATATTGAATATTCAATAATCAAATAAACAACGAGCCAATGCTTGCAAAAGTGTTGGCTTTTTGCTATAATGATGATGATGAAAAAAATACCATCATATGCAAAAATTAATCTCGGACTAAAGGTTTCAGGCAAGCACGAGGGTTTGCACATTCTTGATATGGTCAGCACAAGCATTAGTCTTTGTGATGATGTCAATATTTCATTCAACGATTCTGGCACCATCACAACCAATTTTTCGGACAGGTCAATCGATGATAACAACAATACTGTCACAAAAGCATGTCAACTAGTTCGCGAGCATGTCGTGTTTGGAGCAGATATTTTCATCAAAAAAAACATTCCCATGGAAGCGGGACTCGGCGGTGGGAGTGGAAATGCAGCAACAGTTTTGAATGTTTTGGAAGAAAAATTTGAATTGTCCAATCGCGGTGTTAATTTATTGAGGATTGCAAAACAAGTCGGAAGCGATGTTCCAAGTATGCTAACAAACGGTTTTAAAAGAGTCGGGGGGACGGGAGAAGAGGTTGAAAAAATCGAAAGCAACATGAAACTGAATTTGCTTTTGGTCAAAGGGAAAAAGGGGGTTTCTACGAGGGAGTGTTTTGGGAAATACGCAACGCACAATGAACAATGCACAATGATTGATAATTTGATTTTGGCGATTAAAACAAACGATTTAAATTCCCTAATTCAAAACATCCATAATGATCTGACTGCTCCAGCGATATTCCTTGTTCCCGAAATCTCCGACCACATTGAACTTATCAAGAAACATGGCTCGATTATTTCATTCATGACAGGTTCTGGTTCAACCTGTGTTGGAATTTTTGAGACAATGGGCATAGCAATGCAAGCTGAGAAAGAAATCAGTAAGCTAGGACTTTGGGCAAAAGCTTGTTTCACCACGCTTTAAAAACAGTGGACAAATCTCACAAAAGAAGGTATAATAANAACATATGACAAATCCAGTGAACAATTCAACGCATTTCGCACATCTTCATGTCCACACTGAGTATTCGTTTTTGGATGGCGCGGC
>WQSV01000070.1 GCA_009787685.1 Bacillota bacterium | reverse complement strand
GGGTGGTTGATTGAACCATAGCCGATATTTTGTTCGCGCATACATTTGATTATGCTCTTAAATGCTGTCAAGTTGTTGGCGGCTTCACCATCAATTTCAACATAGGAAATGTGCCCGCCATTGGTTAGAGCATGATATGGCGCTTCTAAAGCAATTTTGTCAAACGATTTAATTTTGTGGTAGACCGGGACATGGAAAGAGTTTGTGTAGTAGCTTTTGTCGGTGACACCTTCAATATTGCCATATTTTTTTCTGTCGAGGGCAACGAATCTTCCAGAAAGACCTTCAGCTGGAGTTGCGATGAGCGAAAAATTCATCTTGTGTTTTTCGCAAGCGGCATCACAAATATTTCTCATGTGCCCAACTATTTCAAGTCCGAGATTTTGAGCTTCAATGGATTCACCATGATGAGAACCAATAAGCGACTTCAATGTTTCAGCAAGACCAATAAATCCAATTGTGAGTGTTCCTTGTTTGAGAACTTCGCGAATACTATCTTCTGGAGCTAATTCATCAGACCCTTTCCAAATGCCTTGTCCCATCAAGAACGGATAGTTTTTTGCTTTCTTTTTCGCTTGAGTTTCAAATCTTTCCAAAAGCTGCTCAATGACATTTTGACAAACATTGTCTAATAATTCAAAAAATAGTTCACTGTTGCCTTTTGCTTTTATTGCAAGTCTCGGCAAGTTTATGCTTGTGAAAGAAAGGTTTCCGCGTCCTGTGACGACTTCGTTTTGCGGGTCATGAGCATTTCCAATAACACGAGTTCTGCAACCCATATAAGCTGCTTCTGAGTGTTTGTTCCCTTCTTTGTAATACTGCAAATTGAATGGAGCATCAATGAACGCGAAGTTTGGAAATAGTCTTTTTGCACTTACTTTGCATGCTAATTCAAACAAGTCATAATTTGGATCACCCTCATTGAAGTTGACTCCCTCCTTGACTTTGAAAATTTGAATTGGGAAAATTGGAGTCTCTCCATTCCCAAGTCCTTTTTCGGTTGCAAGCAAAAGATTTTTGATTAGCATCCTTGCTTCTGGAGAAGTGTCCGTTCCATAGTTGATTGACGAAAATGGAATTTGCGCCCCAGCTCTTGAGTGCATGGTGTTGAGGTTGTGAATAAGTGCTTCCATCGACTGAAAAGTTGCTCTGTCGCATTCGTTCCAAGCAGTGACTTTCGCAAACTTTTGAATCTGTTTTAGTTCGTCTTTTTTGATGTCGTATTGCCCGAAAAATTTTGTTTCATGTTCGACTTCACCTTGTTCTTTGATGTCGTGAAGTCTTGGCTCTTTGTCTTTATAGCACTCTCCCACCAACTCCTTTGCTCTTGATGATTCCATTCCAACAATCAGTTCAAGGGCTTTTTTGAAGTTGTCTTTATAGAGCTTTGCATAGGTTTTTGCTACTCCTGTTTTCAAATCATAATCAAAAGTTGGAACACTTTGTCCACCATGTTGGTCATTTTGATTTGATTGAATTGCAATACACGCAAGCGACGAATAGGATTGGATGTGGTTCGGCTCACGCAAAAAACCATGTCCCGTTGAGAAACCGCCAGTAAAAAGTTTTTCCAAGTCAATTTGGCAACATGTTGTTGTCAGCGTCAAGAAATCAAGGTCGTGAATATGTATGTCGCCACGTTTGTGCAAATCCGAATGTTTTGGATTGAGGACACACATTTCATAGAATTGCTTTGCTGATTCCGAGCCATATTTGAGCATTGTTCCCATGGCAGTGTTTCCATCAATGTTCGCGTTCTCTCTTTTTGCATCGACTTCTTTTGCGTCTTTGAACGTGAGATCCTCAAGAGTCTTCATCAAGCGCGTGTTGCTCTCTCTGATCCTCGTTCTTTCTGCACGATAAAGAATGAACTCTTTTGCAGTTCTGACAAGATTGTTTTCGATGAGGACCGTTTCGACTCTGTCTTGAATTTGCTCAACTGTTGGGGTGTCTTTTGCTTCAAAACTAGCGATGACTTTGTCCGTCAACTCTTTAGATAGTTTTTTTGCGTTCGGTGTTATTTTCGCGGCAACCAAAGACTTTTCGATTGCGGTCGTTATTTTTGCCGAATCAAATTTCACTTTTCTTCCATCTCTTTTAATAATCTTGTCCATGTTTGTTCTAGTGAATATTGAATAATAAATAATGAATAGTTGTTGTTAATTTTAAGTTTCGCCCTATTAAAGAACACAAAAAAACTTGACAACAACTTCTCACTGCTCACTGTTCATTGTTCACTTTCTCCTCTTTTTTCTTCTACCTTTAAGCGCTTTTGATAGCACTATATATAGTATGCCTTTGGTGACCACCATACTATATATAGTATGGTTTTATTAAATTTGCTTTATTAGTCTATACCAAAAAACGCCCATTGTCAAGGCGTTTTAAGGTGTTTTTGCATAATATTTTCTTGTAATTTTTGGCAGTTTTACTAAAGTGACATGCGCTAAATAAAGTGGCTTTGACTTATCTCGCAATCACCCTCAAGGACGATGTTATTTGTAAATATCAGAAACGTCAAAAAAACAGCACCGTCTATGCGACCAATTGCTGGTTTGGATCCAAATTTAACAAAAATAATGTCTTAAAAAATCACAGTGGCTTTAGGCGAGGCTTGTTTTGTCCTCGGGGATATTTTGTAGAAGTTGATTTTTCTTTTTCTATCACAAGTAGTTTGAACTCGATTTCGTCAATTTGATAGGGTGTTAATGAAACAAATTTTCCACCAAGGGTTGAAAGAGCATTTTTTGAAAGGGCTAATTCTTCTTCGGCATTTTTGCCTTTATAAGCGATTAGATGTCCGTTTGTTTTTAAGAATGGAAGTGAATATTCTAGCAAAGTCGGAAGTGACGCCACCGCTCGATTGACGATGATATCGAATGAATTTTTGAGATGAGTGAGGTCTTCAATTCTTGAATGAAAAATTGTTATGTTTGTAAGAGATAATTTTTCAATAAGTTCTTTCAAAAAATCGGTTTTCTTTTTGACACTGTCAACAAGAGTGAATAAACATGGAATGTTTAAAGCATCAAGTGCAAGTGCGAGTGGAATTGAGGGAAAGCCTGCTCCACAACCAATGTCGAGAAATGAGAGTGAAGAGCGAATAGTGAGGAGTGAGGGTTTTTTCAAATTAATGTTAGCCTTGTCTTCACTCTCTCTCTTGCAAAACTGCAAGAGAGAGAGGCTGTCAACGAAATGCCTAGTTTCGATTTCTTCGAGATCTTTGATGCTTGTTAGGTTAGTGTGAGAATTGAATGAATGCAAAAATCCTTGATAAATTTTAAATTTGTCAAGCGTTGGTTCGATTGGATTGATTCCAATGTTTTCAAGAGTTTTTCTTAGTTTTTGCATGATTGTTTTAAAAAAAGCGTTTTATGGTGTGCTGGTTGACCGCAATCGGTCACGCGAGAGCGTTATTTTCCAAAATGAAACATTTTAAAACAACACTGCCCTAATTCCCAATCACCACTAAATTCAAAATCAGCAAGCAATGAAAAGAATTCCCACAAATCGTTTTGAGTGGCACCTAGAAACGAAATTGCAAAAAATTGTAGAGTGGCAGTAGAGAGTTCCTTTTTCTCTTGTGCTTTATTTATTGCTTTTCTTAGCCACTGACTATTTGAACATTTTCTTCGCCTATTGCACCAAACAATTCACTAAGGCAATGTTCGGACAGTTCGGTTTTGATTCTTAGTGGGTAGAATTTACCGTCGTCTGTGTTTTTGATATATGTCTCGTCATTACCTTGATAGAAGAGGAGTATTTCTTGCAATTCGTCAAGAAGAGCTGTGTTTTTCAATGACATTGTGAAACAAACTTTTTTGGGTTGTGTTTTTTGAGCTAGCTTTTGAGTCGCGGTGTCTGAAATAATTTTGTCAATCCATAGCGAAAATCTGTCGGTGTCTTCACGAACGCTTCCCTCGATTGTGACAATTTTTCCCGCCGATGTTTTTGCTGTAGCGAGCGCAATACCTCCAGCGAAAGCTTCAAGTGAACCGTGGAGGTCTTCAATTGTGACAATTGCGAACTCTTTTCCAGCCTTTGATGTTTTAACATTGACAGCCGTGACCATTCCTCCAAGTCTCACCCGTCCACCGTCAATTATTTTTATTTCTTCATTTTCATTTGTTGTTGATTTCGAAAACGCCGAAGTGTTTATTTCAAACCCTTCAAGGAAGTCTTCATATTCATCTAATGGATGTGATGAAAGATAAACCCCCGTGAATTCCTTTTCTTTTTCAAGCATTTCTTTTTGTGGCATTTCTTCGCATTCAACGAACTTGTAGTCATTGCCAGTCATTTTAATGCCCATGTCGAAAAACGAAAATTGTCCCGCTTCTTTTGCAGCTTTTTCTTTTGACGCTCGGTCAACTATTGCTGGGAAGTTTTTGAGTAGTGCTGCTCGTGTTTTTTTTGTTGAGTCAAAGGAACCGCTAAAAACAAGTCCTTCGATTACTTTTTTGTTGAGAACAGCGTTAGTCACTCTGTCGGCAAAGTCGACGAATGATGAAAACGCTCCTCTTGCTTCCCTTTCCTTGATAATTTCAACAACCGCTTTTTCGCCAATATTCTTTATGCCAGCGAGACCCATGACGACTCCGTCTCCGTCGGAATGAACTGAGAATCCCTCCAAAGAGCGATTGATGTCAGGGGGGTAGAGTTTGAATCCTTTTTGTTTGAGATAGGTCAAATAATTCTGAATTTCATCAATATTCGAAATTCGATTATTAAGAACTGCACAAATAAATTCGAGCGGATAATGATATTTCAAATATGCCGTTTGATATGCTAAATATGCATATGCTGCGGCATGTGATTTGTTGAACGCATAGGACGAAAATGCTTCAAGATCGTTGAAAATTTTTGTCGCTATTTTCTCGTTGACTCCGTTTTCAACACACCCGGGAATTCTGTTCCCTTTTTCATCTGTTGTTCCGAACAAGAAAACTTCTTTTTCTTTGTTCATTGCTTCAACTTTTTTCTTGCCCATTATGCGTCTTAATTCGTCCGCACGTGCGAGAGTGTAGCCTGCGAGAGTTTGGACTATTTGCATGACTTGCTCTTGATAGACACAAACGCCATAGGTGACTTGCAAAATGTCTTCAAGTTTTGCGTGGTCATAGGTGACTCCTGATGGCAACTTTTTGTTTTTGACATAGAGCGGAATTTTGTCCATTGGCCCCGGGCGATAAAGCGCAACTCCTGCGATAATATCTTCAAGCGATGTCGGCTTCAAATCTTTCATGAATCGCTTCATTCCCTCACTCTCAAATTGAAAAATAGCATGAGTGTCGCCGTCCCCGAACATCTCGAAGACTTTCGCATCATCATAATCCATGTTGTAAAAGTCAATGTCAACATTATGGTTTTTCTTCACCATGTCGATTGCTTTTTTGATATCTGTCAACGTTCGAAGCCCAAGAAAGTCCATTTTGAGGAGTCCAAGTTCTTGGCATTCATTCATGTCAAATTGCGTTGTTATGATATTGTCGGTTGTTTTTGCAAGCGGAATATGGTCATGGACTTCGTCCGAACAGATGATAACACCCGCTGCATGAATACCTGTTTGCCTTGGAAGACCCTCGACTTTTATTGCCATGTCGAGAAGTTCTTTGATGCTCTCGTCATTTTCATACATTTCTTTGAGTTCAGCAATTACCATGCTTCTCTCATTTGTTTGCCCCAAAATATCACGTAGTTTGAGTTTTCCCATCATGAACGGAACGAGCTTGGAGAGTCTGTCAACTTCGGAGTAAGGCTTTCCAACAACGCGCCCAACGTCCTTAATCGCTGCTTTTGGCGCAAGGGTTCCGAATGTTACTATTTGACAAACATTGAGTGAACCATATTTTTCAACGACATAGTCAATGACTTCATCACGACGCTCAACGCAAAAATCGATATCGAAGTCTGGAGGAGAAACTCGATCTGGGTTCAAAAAACGTTCGAACAGCAAACCATATTTCAACGGGTCAACCCGAGTTATGTCAAGTGAATAAGCAATAATACTTCCAACACCACTTCCTCTCCCCGGGCCAACTGAGATGTCATTTTGATGGGCATATTGAATAAAATCGTTGACAACGAGATAGTAGTCATTAAAGCCCATATTGTCGACAACCCTTAATTCATAGTCCGCACGTTCTTTAATTTCGTCCGTTAAGACGGGATATTTTTTCTGAAGTCCATCATAAGTCACTTTTTTCAAATACTCTTTCACGGTTGTGCCATCTGGCGTAATAAAAGTTGGATAGAGCGATTGCTCGGTGAAAAAATATGGCTCGCATTTTTCGGCGATCTCCAAAGTGTTGCTAATGGCATCGGGAATATGCGAAAACAACTCTTCCATTTGAGAGCGGTTTTTTAAATAAAATTCATCAGTTGGAAAATAGTCATCACGGCCTCGTTGTTCGCCATCCATCCCTCCAGATTGCTTCCCTTCAAACGTGTCGAGGGTTTCGCGAAAGGCAATGCATTGCAGAACCTTTTGCATTTTTGAGTCGCTTTTTTTTAAATAGTGAACATCGTTCGTTGCAACGAGTTTTATGTTTTTCTTTTTCGCAAGAGTTATTAATAATGGATTGACTTGCTTTTGCTCCATTATGCCGTGATCTTGAAGCTCAATATAAAAATCGTCTTGAAATAAAGCCTTCAATTCATCTGCAATTGCATCCGCCTTTTCCATTTCTCCATTCATTAGTGCCCTGCAAACTGGCCCAGCAAGACAACCCGAGAGACAGATGAGTCCTTCAGCATATTTTCTCAAGATTTCCATGTCGATTCGGGGTTTGTAGTAAAAACCTTCGACATAGCCCATGGAACAAATTTTGATTAAGTTTTTATAGCCCTTTTCATTTTTTGCAAGAAGAACAAGGTGTTCGAGTTTTGGAGCGCGTCCTCCAACGGTTTGCTTGACATGTCGATTAGGACAAACATAGACTTCGCAACCGATTATCGGCTTGACTCTGAACGGGCGTCTTTCTTTCATGAATTTGAAAAAATCCGCTTTCGGGTCAGTGTGCTTCACTGCTCGTTTGACAAATTCATAAACTCCGAACATGCTTCCATGGTCAGTTATTGCAAGTGCTGAAATTCCCTTTTCATAGGCTTCAGAAAATATTTTGTCAGTTCGCGCCGCGCCATCCAAAAACGAATACTCAGTGTGGACATGAAGATGTGCGAAATGCGTTGAATTGTTCACTGGATTTGTCA
>WQSV01000069.1 GCA_009787685.1 Bacillota bacterium | reverse complement strand
AACTGCGATATGGCAGCATCCACCCTTCAAGAGAAACACTACTCTGGCAAAGATTCCCGGACTAAGGAAAAAGAAAGACTGTCTTCAAGATGGTCTTTTTTTGAGAGTGAGAATGATTTTTATTTTTTGTTCAAAAATTTTCATGAAAAACCCTTTACTATTGTGAAGATATGTTGTATAATCAAATAAAAAGGAACTCAAGTTGATGAATAGATTAATTCAAACAATCAAGGACAAAGCACGGAAAGAGATGAAAACAATCGTTTTGCCAGAGAGCAATGACGAGAGAGTTGTGCGTGCTGCTGAAATAATAACAAGGGAAAAGCTTGCAAAAGTTGTTCTAATTGGATCCGATGTGGAAATAAAAAATCGCTTTCCAAACATTAACCTTGACGGCATCAAAATCATTAACAACAAAGAAATTGACACAACAAAATATTCAAACAAACTTTTTGAACTAAGAAAAGAAAAGGGAATGACGCAAGAAGAATCAAAAGCCCTTATGCAAAAAGAGTTATATTTCGGGGTTATGCTTGTAAAGTTGGGTGAAGCGGATGGTCTTGTTGGCGGAGCGTGCCATTCAACTGGCGACATGCTAAGACCAGCTCTCCAGATCGTAAAAACCGCGCCAAACATCAAGACTGTTTCAAGTTGTTTCATTATGTTGTGCCCAAACAAAAACTATGGTGATGACGGGATTATGGTCTTTGCTGATTGTGCTGTTAATGTTAATCCAACAGCCGAACAGCTTGCTGACATTGCTCTTGCTAGTGCGGAAACGGCAAAATCAATCGCGGGCATCAATCCAAGAGTCGCAATGTTGTCGTTTTCAACAAAGGGAAGCGCACAACACGAGTGTGCAAGCAAGGTTGTTGAGGCGACCGAAATTGTCAAAAGATTGAATCCATCATTAGTGGTTGATGGCGAGTTGCAACTAGATAGTGCAATCGTCCCAAGTGTTGCAGCATTCAAATGCAAAGGTAGCCAAGTCGAAGGAAAGGCAAATGTGCTTATTTTTCCAGACCTTCAAAGTGGCAATATCGGCTATAAACTTGTCGAGCGCCTCGCAGGTGCTGAGGCAGTTGGCCCAATTTGCCAAGGTTTCAACAGTCCCTTGAATGACCTGTCTCGTGGTTGTAGTGTTGAGGATATTGTCAATGTCACAGCGATTACTGCGGTGCAGGCACAGTGAAACAATGAAAAATATCTTTAAGTTCGAACATAAAAACACAAAAAATTTGAATATACCATTTAATATGCAGATAGTTGGAATTAAATAAGATAGTCTTGTCGGGTTCTTTCCGACAAAAAGGGTTGAAGACCCAAGGAGAATAAAATGAAAATACTAGTCATCAATGCTGGAAGTTCGTCAATCAAGTATCAACTTGTTGACATGACGAACGAAATTGTCATCGCAAAAGGAATGTGTGACAGGGTTGGGCAACAAAGTTCAACACTCATCTACAAAGGAAAATCTGATATTCGCCTTGACGATGTTAAAATGCCATCTCATGTTGAAGCGATGAAGTTTGTTCTTGACGCACTCGTTCACGCTGACTATGGTGTCATTAAAAACCTTTCAGAAGTTAGTGCAGTAGGGCACAGAGTTGTTCTTGGTGGAGAAGACTACACGGGAAGCGTTGTCATTGATGAAACCGTCATGAAAGCGCTTTATGCGAACATTGGGCTCGCTCCTCTTCACAACCCAGCGAACATTCAAGGAATTGAAGCATGCAAAGAAATCATGCCAACAACTCCAATGGTCGCGGTTTTCGACAATGCATTCCACTCATCAATGCCAGACTATGCGTATCTTTATGCAATCAACTATGATGACTATAAAAAGCACAAAATCCGCAAATACGGTTTTCATGGAACGAGTCACATGTTTATTTCGCAAGAAGTTGAAAGAATCACTGGCAAAAAAGACAACAAAATTGTCATCGCTCATCTTGGAAATGGTGCGAGTATGTCGGCAGTCAAAAATGGAAAATCAATCGACACTTCAATGGGTCTAACTCCTCTTCAAGGTCTTGTCATGGGAACTCGTTGCGGAGATATTGATGCCGCAGCCGTTGAGTATCTTGTCAACAACACGGACATGGACGTTCACCAAGTGACGACCTACCTCAACAAAAAATGCGGACTGCTCGGCATAAGCGGACTATCTAGTGACTTTAGGGACCTTGAAGAAGAATATGCAAAAGGTGACAAATGCAACCCAAGAGCTAGGCTTGCAATTGAAATGTTTTGCTATAGAGTCAAAAGCTATGTTGGCTCATATGCTGCCGCAATGGGTGGAATCGATTGCCTCGTCTTCACGGGCGGTATTGGAGAAAATTCTTCAATCGTTCGTGAAAAAGTAGTGGAAGGGCTTGAGTTCCTCGGGCTGGAACTTGATAAAAAAGCAAATGACACTGCAAAAAGAGGGGAGATGACTCTATTCACAACAGGCAAGAAAGTCAAAGGCTATGTCATTCCAACCAACGAAGAAATCATGATTGCAAGAGACACTCTAAGACTAGTCAAATAATTTCAAAAACTAAAGTAGGAGCAAGTCGCTCCTACTTTGTCATAATAACAGAATAAAAAAAACAATATTTCAAAAAACTCAAACATTTGTCAAGTTTTGTCGAAACTATGCATATACATTGTGAGGAGAGTGGTCTCAATCTTGTTTCTTGAAACAAAAAACTCATCTCCGAGACAAGTTGTGAGTCCAGAGGGTCGAAGTAATTAAGAAAATAACACGATAATGAGCGAATTTTTTGAAATGTCTTTTTTGGAATTAAGAAGCAAAGAGGTCATAAATGTCGTTGACGGACGACGTTTAGGAAGAGTTTGCGATGTTATTCTTGGCGGCCACAAAGGTGGTCTTAAAGGCATAGTTGTTCCTTTCTCGCGTCGATTTTTTTTTAAAAGCCAAGATATTTTTATCCCCTTTGAATGTATTGACAAAATTGGAGAGGATGCTATACTAGTAAGAGTCCGTTCTCACAACCATCATCATGACAAGCATAAAAAAGGTCATCATGGTGGAGGTGGGCATCACGACAGAGGACGCGAAAGAGAAAGAGGACATGGACACAGAGAGCATCACAGCCATCATGAATTTCATTGCGAACACGACAGGCACAGAGGCGAGGACTGTTGTCATGGAGCAAAAGAAAGAGAGCATCGTGGACACAGAGAAAAAGAAAATCACGGGCACCATGAGCAAAGAGAGGAACATTGTGGTGAGCATGGTTGTCATGAACAAATCCACAGGGCTCATTTAATGGGGGACTGCAGAGAGCCTGAAAGAGAAGAAAGAGAACACAAAAACCATGGAAAGGATCGCCCAAAATGTGATCGCAAATGTGAAAAATGCATGCTGTTTGATTGCGTGTTTCGCTGGAAGTAGTTGCAATATTCAGTGTTTCAATGTCAATAATTCGGTTGTTTTTGATTGAATTAAAAAACTATCTGTCATTGAGCATTGTGAGTTGAGGATTTAAAACTAATGCCGTTTTCATGACAATTGCGAGTCAAAAAAATGCGCAAAATAAACCCATAAATGCTATTAGCATTGGAGATAAACAAATGAAATGTATTTATTGCAACTTTGAAGATTCAAAAGTTTTAGACTCAAGACTAACCGACAAAGGAAATTCCGTCAAAAGAAGAAGGGAATGTCTTTCTTGTGGAAAGCGTTTCACTACCTATGAAATGGTTGAAGTACTCCCGATTTTGGTCATTAAAAATGATGGCACAAGGCAACCATTCGATCGAGTAAAGGTTCAAAACGGAATAGTTAGAGCGTGCGAAAAAAGGGCAGTGTCACTTGCTGATATCAATAATCTTGTCCATGAAATCGAAGACAGCATTCAAAACTCACTTGCGAGTGAAGTGAAAACGGTTGACATTGGAGAGATGGTAATGAAAGGATTAAAAGATCTTGACGAAGTTGCCTATATCCGCTTTGCTTCGGTTTATAAGCAGTTTGCTGATGTTTCAACGTTCCTATCATTCGTCAAAGAATTTGAAAAGAAAATTAAAAAATAACTATGACTTTATCGAATGCCAAATTAAACACCGCATATTCAATCAAAAAACTACATGGTGAATTCAATGAAAAACGCCGACTTTTAGACATGGGATTTTCGCCAGAATCTCAAATAGTAATCTGTGCCATCGCTCCATTCGGTGGCACTTTTTTAATTTTGCTACGAGGGCGACTCTTTTCAATTAGAGAAGATATCGCAAAAATGATTGAGGTTATTTGATAAAAATCTTATTGCAAAAAACTTAGTTAAAGCTGTTTAAAAATTTTCTTTAAAAAATGATTGCGATGATTTTGTGTTAAAATAACGAGAAGATTGAAAAATGTGTAAAAATTACGCATAATGTAGATATGTTCTTATATACATTTGCAAAGACATTAAAAGAATTGAGGCTTGAAAAAGAGTTGACACAAGAGGGGTTGGCAAATATTCTTGGTGTCAATCGAACATCAATAAGCGATTGGGAGAAGCCTAGGACGGAGCCAAGTTTGACCATGCTTGTTGAACTTGCAAAATTTTTCGGTGTGACAGTTGATGAGCTTTTGGGGGTTGAAAATTAAATCAAACACCTTAAAAACAATCAAAGACACTTTTGTTCAATTGCTTTATCCAACAGGAATAAAGTGCATTTTTTGCAATGCCGAGTTGCCGAGAGATGAAAAATATTCTATTTGTTTCGATTGCGACAAAGAGAGTCAAAAGATTGAAGAATCTTGTCTTCGTTGCGGAAGGCAGAAACTGGGAGATGCAAATTATTGTGACACTTGCACCGATGTAAATCGAAGTTTTGACATGGCGAGAAGTGCCTATGTCTATGAAGGTGGAGTAACTCGTGCTATTCACAATTTTAAATACAACTCTGAAAAACACCTTGCAGATAATTTTTCCCAAATTATGTCTGACATAATAAAAAAAGAGGAGCTGGATTTTGATATCGTGACATTCGTCCCACTCCACAAAAAGCGTCAAAGAGAAAGGGGCTACAATCAGTCCGAACTTCTTGCAAAAAAGATAGCGAGAATTTTCGAAGTGCCGTGTGAGTCGCTTCTAACCAAAACAAAACACACTCAAAAACTCGCAAAATTATCTTTCCATGAAAGAAAAGAGCTTTTGAAAGGATCATTTGAGCTGGCAAGAGAAATGCATGAAATAAAAGGGAGGAGAGTGCTTCTTGTTGATGACGTTCTGACGACAGCAACAACAGTTGAAGAATGCTCAAAAATTTTGAGAAAAGCAAAAGCTGACGCAATAACAGTATTGACTATTGCTTCAACAAAATCCGAGCCAACTCTGTATTAGTTTTAAAACTAGTTCCAGCTAAAATCCGACAAAAGGGTTGAAAACCCTTGACAGAATATATTTTTTTTGGTAAAATGGTATAATGCTCTAATTATAGGACATTTATTGTGATATACTATCATTGAGTATTAACAATTTTCAAAGAATTCAAGACACAATGCTGTTCTCATGACAAGTTGTGTTAGCAATAAATAAACAAAACAAATTCCACCCCCCACAAAAGGAAAACATATGAAAAAAGACAACAATAACATTAATGAAACAGAATCGTCTTTTGCTGAACAAGATATTTCAGCAGTTTCTTTTTCGCTGAACAAAAAAGAGGAAAAGAAAACAAAAGACAAAAAATCTGATTCAAAAAAGACGGTCGAAAAAGTAGAAAAGAAAGTGGACAGCTTTGAAGAACAGCCAAATATTCCGAATGAAGCTGAATTTAGGTCTGCGAATGATGTCGATGTTGCAAAAGAGTCTTTGACGTTTGATGCCGATTTTGCAGTTGATGATGCGGTCAAAATTTTCCTAAAAGATATTGGGAGAGTGCCGCTACTTTCTGCTGATGAAGAATATGAACTGGCAAAAAAAATGGCAGATGGCTGTGAGAGTTCAAAGCAAAAATTAACTCAAGCGAATCTTAGGCTTGTTGTTTCAGTTGCAAAACGATATGTGGGCAGAGGTATGCAATTTCTTGATCTTATTCAAGAGGGGAACTTGGGATTAATGAAAGCGGTCGAAAAATTTGATTTTGCTCTCGGGTTTCGTTTCTCAACCTATGCAACATGGTGGATTCGCCAAGCAATAACGCGTGCAATCGCTGACCAAGGACGAACAATTAGAATACCTGTCCACATGGCAGAAACAATTAACAAATTTATTCGTGTCCAACGTCAGCTGGTTCAAGACTTTGGAAGAGAGCCAACGGATGAAGAAATTGCAAATGAGATGGGAGTTGAAGAATCTAAGGTCAAAGGACTTCGTCGAATTTCTCAAGACCCTATTGCACTTGAAACAAAAATTGGCGAAGATGATGACAGTGCGCTGATTGACTTTGTTGAAGACGAAAAAAGCGAAAAACCTCATGAAAAAACAAATGCAACGCTACTTAAAGAACAATTAATGAATGTTCTTGACAGCCTTGACCCAAGAGAGGAAATGGTTCTTCGCCTTCGATTTGGGATGGATGATGGGCACCCAAGAACGCTTGAAGAAGTTGGAAGAGAGTTCAATGTCACAAGAGAAAGAATTCGCCAGATTGAAGCAAAAGCGCTCAGAAAACTCAGACATCCGAAAAAAAGCGGAGTTCTTCGTGATTACGCAGACTTTTTGAAGAACTAGAAGCTCTAAAAAAAGGACAAAAAATGAAAGAGACGAAAGACACAACAGTAGAAATAACGAAAGAAGAGGTATCTCAAACCTTGACTCCAACCTCTCAAAAAGAAGAGAAGAAGTCAATGGGAGTTCAGCCTATCTATCTAAAAACAAAATATAGTATTCCTAACAAAATATGGCTAAGACTTGCTCGAATTATCAAAAGAAAACCTGTGACAATTGACCTCAACAAGTTGAAAGGTGGAGAAATGGAGCAAAAACGCATCAAAATTTGCAACCATAATGGAGCAGGTGGACCGTTTAGTTTTCGAACATTTAGAGATGAGCCATTCATGATGTGGGGCGCTCATCAAATGTGCGAACATTACAAATCTAGAAGGGATTACCTAAGAGTGACATTTTATCGAAACAAATTGAAATATGGCAAATTTTCAAGTTTCATCATGTCATGGATTTTCGGCGGGTTCGCACCATTTTTCTATGATGCGGCTGGAATTATTCCAATCTATTATGACCAAAGAATTCGCCACACTCTAAAATGGTCGGTCAAATGTCTTGAAAATGACTTGCCAGTCGTGATTTT
>WQSV01000068.1 GCA_009787685.1 Bacillota bacterium | reverse complement strand
TGTATATGCAATTATTTTGAATATGGTGACTCATTAGATTATAGCTTAATAGCACAAAAAAAACAACTGAAAAAGCCTAGTTTCTCAAAAAAAATCTAGACTTTTTTAAGAATTTATTTTGTTGCTGTATCGTCGTTTTCTAGTTCGACTGGGTCTTGTGTTTCGACTTGTTCTGTTGCTTTTGCCGTTTCATTTTCGACTTGCCCTTCGGTTGACTCAGTGTCTACTTTTTCAATTTTATCTTCGGTTGACCCTGTCGTCTCTCTGCTGGACTCATCTGTCGATTCAGTTTCCACGCTTTCGGTCGAATTCGTTGGCTTTTCCCTGTCTTTGCGAGTGAGCCTGAGTTCACGATACATTTCCGCCATCGGCTCTTTGAAGAATGGTGGAAACTCTTGCTTTGGCCTTGTCGCCAAAAGTTCGTTCCCACCCTCGTCTGCTGGTTCACGTTGGTTTATTGATGTTGCATAAGCTTTTTCGACTGCTGAACCTTGGATAATGTCAAGCACTCTTTTGAGCCATGGTGGCAGTTGCCTTGGTGGCGGAGCATCCATTCCAAGCCTTTCTCTTCTTTTTGCTGCTCCTCTTTTTGCTAGGAATATGATATAAAAAACTGTGATTGAAAATATTTTCGACATTTCAATCGCCATAGCCATCGGCACCCAGTAGCCTTCGCCCGGCAAATATTGATACCCCGAGCCTTCGATGTATTTGTGGACATATTGCCCAGTGTAATAACACAATTCATAGACTGGAATTGGAGGACCAAGCGCACTGAGGGGTGTTGTTCCAAGAGCAATAACGCTCGCATACAAAACGACAAACAGCCTCAACCAGTGCTTGCTTGGGAGGTATTGCCCAACAATGAAAAGAAGACCTGTCAAAATTCCAATTGATTGAATAATGATTTGAGTTGTTGTTTGGAGTCCAGTCACTGCAAAAATTGCGGCCCCCGCGACAATTGCCATTGAAATATATAAAGTTATTCTGCCAATAATTTTGCGTCGTCTTGTTTTTTTCGCAAAAACCCACCAAAATGTTAGTCCTCGAACAACACCAAACACTGCTGCCAAAATCATAATCAAAACCGTCCCAATGTTTCTGATGTGGAGTCCTGAGAAGAAAAACATGAGTGCCCAAAAAATATTTGCAATTGATGTTAATGCCAAATATCCGCGTTGAGTTTTCATTTGATGAGATGCGACCTCAAACAAAATCGTGATAACACCCGCTATTATTGAAAAAACGAGCCAACCGACCCAGCCTTCTGGGTCTCCATTTGAATATGCTAAAATGTTGATATAGTCCATAAGTAAATTAGTGTTTCTTCAGTTCTTTTTATTATATTGTAACAATTATTTTTTGTTTTGTAAAGTGATTTGTGTCAAAAATCAAAAAAGAGTTGTTAAATGACAACTCTTTTTTGATTTTTAAACTATTTGACATCAATGTCTTTGAGAAGGTGAGCAAATGGATTGTTGTCTGCCCCTCCGTCGCTATACTCAACTGATTCTGATTGTTGACCTTTTGAAGTTCTTTTTGCTCTTGGTTCACCAGTTTCTTCGACCCCTTCTGGAGCTTCTGTCGCCGCTTTGATGCTTAGGCTGATTTTTTTAGTGTGAGGCTCAATGTTTGTGATGCAAACATCAACTTCTTGACCCGCTTTCAAAACTTCATTGATACTTTTAACAAAGCCATGAGATGCTTCTGAAACATGAACAAGACCCTCAATTTCTGGAGCAATCTCAACGAACGCACCGAATGGAAGAACGCTTTTGACTTTTCCTTTGCAAATTGTTCCGATTGGATTTTCTTCAAGGAATTGTTCAAACGGATGTTTTTGCAACAATTTGTAAGACAGAGCAACTCTTCCTCTTTCTCTGTCAACGCTTGTGACAAGAAAGTCATAAGTTTCATTCAACTTCAAAACGTCGCTTGCGCTTTTGATGTGTTTCCACGATAGATCCGCGATGTGAGCAAGGCAGTCAAAATCATTGACCGAAATGAACGCTCCAAAATTAGTAATGCGTTTCACGACACCCGAAACAATGACGTCTGGTTGAACATGCTTGAAGAATTCATCTTCTTTTTCTTTTCTTTCAGATGCCAAAACTTTCTTTTGAGACGCGATGATTCTCTTTTTGCTATCGTCAATTTCAACAACAGTTAATCGAAGTGGTTTGCCAACAAAAGGTTTCAAATCTTTGACAAAATTTTCTTTGACTTGAGAAGCTGGAACAAAAACGGTGTAGTTCCCTAGTTTTGCTAAGAGTCCACCTTTTGTTTCGCTCTCGCAAACAACCTCAAAAACATCTCCACCACGAATAGCTTCAACAGTCTCATCTCCAATCTTTTGTTCAACCACCTTTCTGCTTGACAACAAAACACAACCGCTATCAGGGTCATTTTTTGATGTGATGACCGCTTCTAATTCCATTCCAGATGGATAGTTTGCTGGGTTATAGCCATCGACTGTGACTTCGTCTTTTCTGATGAAACCGTCTTTCTTTCCGCCGATGCTTAATTTCACACCATCATTATTTGCGAAAATAACAGTGCCCACGATGCGTTTGCCCTCTTTATAGTTGACGAATGATTCCTCAATGCCCTCTAGAAACTCTTTGTTTTGAGACTCCTCAAACTTCTGTGCCATTACCTTTTGTACCTCCGACACCAACTCTTTTGGCGTTGATGCCCCCGCCACAATACTAATATTTGACGGATTCCTATTATTTTTTATTTTTTTTGTTTTTTCGAGACTTTCAAGTCTTTTCCACACTTCATCTAGGCATTTAATGCCTTCGACGAAAAATGTTTCCTCACAGTGTTTTTTGGAGAGATTAAATAACTTTGTCGTGTTTGAGCTTCTTTTTGAACCAACAACCAAAACAATGTCACTTTTCTGGGATAATTTCTCCACTTCACACTGTCTCTCATGAGTAGTATAGCAAATTGTGTCGAATTGTTCAACTGATTTATACACCTCACAAGAAACTTTTTTCTTTATATTTTGAAATTCTTTCGTGTCAAACGTGGTTTGAGTGACAAAACACAACATGTCATGCTCTTTTAATGACGACAAATCGGATTTTTCGTCGATAATTGTGAAATTGTTTTTGCAATAACCCGCTATTCCTTCAACTTCTGGGTGATCGTGTTGCCCGATTATAACAATATGATAGCCAAGAGAGGAATATACTTTCGCAAGGTGGTGAATTTTTTTGACAAATTTGCAAGTTGCGTCAACGATAGTCGCTCCTTTTTCGAAAATTGATTTCTCAACTGACTCCGAAACTCCATGAGAACGAATAATGACGATGTCACCGCTTTCAACGGAATCAAGATCATTTGCAATTAATATTCCCTTTCTTTTGAGTTCGTTCGTGACTGTTTCGTTGTGGATGAGTCCGCCATAAGTAAAAACTCGCCCTTCGTTTTTTTCGCGGACATCAAGGGCAATCTTGACGGCGTTTTGCACTCCAAAGCAAAAGCCTGCATGCTTGGCGATTGTTATTTTTGGCTTCATTATTTTCAATTCACAATTGTTGTTAATTTTTTGCGACAGCTTCGACATGCAGATGGTTTCTTGTCCCGTGAATTATCAACAGTTTTCAACTGTTCTGTCGAGTTCTGCTTGCACTCGCATCCAGCATCAAACGGGTCGAAGACCCTTGTCAAGCATCTTTGATGCATTTGTCGGAGAATTTCTCGTAGAAGTAATCTCTCACAGAGGGGCTGAAAGCCCTTGTCAACAGTCTTCGATTGGTTTGTCGGGTTCTGCGTATATTTGCACTCTTCGTCAAGAGGGTCGAAGACCCCTTGTCAACAGTCTTCGACTGATTTGTCGAGTTCTGCCTTGTGTTTGCATTCAGCGTCAAACGGGTCGAAGACCCTTGTTAAACTTATTTCTGCTCTTGAGCTTTGCAGGAGTCGTATTTGCCCAACATCTTCGATCCATAAGCAACATGTCCACCCACTCAACCATGTTTTGCTTTAATGGAAATTTCAACACTATATTGCCTAGTGTAACAAACAAATTTTAGAATGTCAAGAAAAAACATTAACATATTAAATGACTCTTCCAGATTAATCTCAAGAAGGCAGTCCATTGGAACAGTGTTATTTTCTTCTGTTAAAATGAACTTAGAACCCTGCTTTGCAATGCTTAAGTATATTTTTGATTCCTTATTAAAATAATTAATCGTGAAAGACAGTTGACATCATTTGTGGTTATGTGCTAGAATGGTCATATTATGAAAAGAATTACTGCCATGCTTCGAAAGATGTTTTCTTCTTTCACTGTGACGATGTCAAGGCGTCCTGTTATCATGACGATAGGGATGCTTTTGTTTGTCAATTTGGTGTTTGTTATTGTTGCAACGGTTGTTGCAATGACGATTGCTAGGCCAGAGACCTACACCGGTTTTATTGATGCATTCATCACGACGGTCATGTGGTTGGTTGTTCCAAATTCAACAACCAATATTTATGATGACTTCCCTCTTCTTGTTCTTGCACTCATTGTCGTTTTTGTTGGAATATTCTTGTTCACGGGCACAATCATTGCAACAGTCACGACCTCATTTAGAGCCTATATCACAAAAAAAGGCGAAGGCAAGGGGAAGCTGAAGCTTATTGACCATATTGTTATATTAAACTACAACAACGAAGTAACTTCAATTTTGATTGACCTTATGTGTTCATGCCAAAAAGAGACTGTTTTGATTATTTCAAACAAGCCAAAAGAACTTATCAGGGCGGATCTTGAAAGTGAATTGTCGATGATTGAACACAGACCAAAAGGAAAACTCAAACTTGTTGTTAGACGTGGAAATCCATACCAAGTTTGTGAACTTCAAGACATTTCAATTGACAAAGCAAAGGGTATTTTAATAATGCATGAAGAAGGAGCAAAAGATTATGACATTGTCAAACAAATCTTGAAACTTTCCCACTTTGATATTTCTCCCCATTGCCCCATTGGCGTTGAATGCGATGCCTATGAAACGGCACAATTGGTGAGACGAACGGTTGCTTTGATACCCGGGCTAATGTGCAAAAGCATCCAAGTTTTTTCCCACAATCGAAAACTCGGACAATTTTTGGCAATCTCAATTCTTTGCCCTCAAATTCCAAACATACTCAAAAATATTCTTTCGATGTCTGGAAACTCTTTTTATCCAATTCCAAGAGTCGATCACAAGGAGTATTTGGAAAATAATTATGGCGGAATTCCAATTGGAACGCTTTTTGACAAAACCTTTGTTCTCTCATCTGGACTCAATGAAGCAAAGAAAAAACGAGATGAACCTCTTTTAAATGTTGCCCCCCTTCCTCCTTCTCGCATTAGTTTGCCACAAGTTGAGTTGACTGTTTTCATCATTGGAAACAACAAAAAAGCTCCCTATATGCTCAAAGAACTTGAGCATAAAAATATTCGCATTATGCAATATGAAACTGACCAACATGTTGTTTTTGCAAAAGATGTTGCAGAGTTTGCAGATGAAAATTCCGTTGTTGTTATTTTGAGTGATGATTCAGTTTTGGAAAAAGATTATGATGACAATGTTTTCTTAACGCTTGTTGAACTCAGTGAATACATTCAATCAACGGACAGAAAGTTTTCGCTGATTGTTGAAATACTTGAGCCTGATAATCAAAAGAGTGTCGCCGAGTTTGGTGTTTCAAATGTTATTGTTTCAACAAAAATTATCAGTTTCTTTGCAACGAAACTTCTTTCCGATGAACACGCTCAATACTTCTATCGCCAACTTCTCATCTCGGGCGAGCGCTCTCACAAACTTTTGACTGATGAAATTGAACTCTACATAGAAAGATTGAAAAAAAGACCGATTGTGAAAGAAAAATCAAAAATTGAGCAAGTGTTCAGCGATCTCATTATTGAAGGCAAAATGCCAACTATTAAGGCAACAGAAGAAGACAGTTATTATTCAGAAATGCCACCAAGGCTTGCCCTCAATGTTCAGCGTGCAAAATATTTGTTCGATTTTGAAAACAACGAGAGCCTTTCTTTTGAAACAATCGCCCACTTTGTTTCTGGTGCTTATCTTGGAACAAACGGTGCAACAGTTCCAATTGGAATCGTTAGAGATGGCAAAAACATCTTCTTCTCCGATTTTCTTGACAAGCCCGAACGATTTGAAATTGGAAGAGATGACCAGTTGATTGTTGTCGTGACTAGTCAAGTTGTTTAGGAATAATCAAGAAAAAAACGCATGATAATTTGTTAGTCATGCGTTTTTTTTAATGCTTAATGTAGAATTGTGGTGAAACGAATCTTCACAACTTGTCACGAAGATAATGATTCTTTTAATGCACCACATCGCCGTCTTCAACGCCTAACACTCCATCGCTAAGTCACCTTTCTCCAAAACGAATCCTTCCATCTTGAACACCGCTCCCAAATATTCAAACCCTAATCCAACTAAGGAATATATTTGTTAAAAACTCGGGATTGGATTTATTTTTGTTAACAGTCTTCGACTGGTCCGTCGGGTTCTGGTTGCATTCACATTCAGAATCAAGAGGGTCGAAAACCCTTGTCAACAGCCTTCGACTGCTCTATCGGGTTCTGCTTGAACTAGCACTCTCCGTCAAGAGGGTCGAAGACCCTTGATAATCATAAATATTCACCTTCAATTTATTTTTATCATTTACTTATTCAAACCAGCGGACTTTTGTTTCGTCATAGAAGCCACGTGAACCGAAATTTTCTTCTGGGACTCCGATTGCTATTACGCAGAACGGGACTCTGTCATCGGGAATGTTAAAAAGCTCTTTAAAGCCAATGATTCTCTCTCCGTGTGACGGAAGTCCACACCAACAAGTTCCCAGTCCCATGTGCGTTGCTTGCAAAAGAATATTTTGAGTCGCGGCTCCGCAATCGTGTTGCCAGAATTCCAAATCCTCCACCTTTGTGCCTTTTAATGCATTCGGGTTTGCTGTCATCATAATAGCAAGCGATGCTTGCTTCATCATTTGAGCATATGGATGATTTTGAGCAATCAAGTCTAGCATTTTGCGGTTTTTAATGACAATAAATTCCCATGGTCTTGAATTAACTGCAGATGGAGCAAGCATCGCGGCTTCAAGCAATATTTTGATTTGTTCATCTGTCACCTTTCCATCTTGCTGATATTTTCTTATGCTTCTTCTTTTTTTGATAATTTCGTTTAACATTGTTATTTTTCCTCCAGTTTTCTTTTTGGCATGAAAACCTTTAATTTGTTTGAAACCAC
>WQSV01000067.1 GCA_009787685.1 Bacillota bacterium | reverse complement strand
CCCCCCCCATTTATCACGGAGACGATGTTGTTTCCAAAATAAAACGTTTTTTAAACAATACTGTCCCTGTGACAAATTGCTAATAAGCGAACAATTGCATAGACATGTTGTTTGGCTTTGGCGGTCGTTTCTTCACTGTCTCTAATTAATATATGTTTTCAAAAGAGTGAGGCTGAGGAAAAAATTAATTTGACACAATCCTCACTTCTTTTTCTAAAAACTTCCTTTTAAAAGCGGGCTTCCAACACTGATTCTGTCATTGCGGATGGCTATCATAACATTGACTCGTCTTCTGTGGACTCTTTGGTATTTTGTTATTAGTGGCGAATGGGCATAGATTATTATGATGTCGTTAACATATTCACGAAAGAGTTCTCTTGCTCCAAGGTAGCGAAGTATTTCTTGTGCATCTTGGATTGAGCCTATTGTGTCGAAACGAGTGAAATAGTTTGGGTTTTGATAGCGATAGAGAATTGGGCGCTCCTCATAAACTCGAACGTTGTCAAATTGGTCAAAAACTGAAAAAGTCCCCTCTCTGTCTATCCTCAATAGGGAGTTGGAAAAAAGACTAACTCCAGCGATAAGGCAAACTATTCCGAGAAAGATGAGAAATTTTTTCATTGTTTTTTGTTGTGGTTTTAACATTACTGAAAACCATCTCCAATTTTTTAGATATCCAAAAAATTATTGACTGCTGGCGGGATTTTAAACTAACTTCGACAGAGTCTGTCAAAAAACGGATTATTGAATTTTTTGTTTTCGATTTTCTCGACCCGTGAATTGTCATGGAGACGGTGTTGTGTTTTAAAAACGCTTGAACATCAAGACGTGAAGAAACAGGTTCAGCATTTTCAAACAACGAACACGGTCACCTTTCTCTCATGCCTAATTACTAACTCAATGCAATAAAATCTTAATAAATGAAATTCTTTCAATGATTGATTGAAATTAGAAAAGCGCACCTTGTTGTTAAGATGCGCTTTAATGTTTTTAGAAGATGTCTTCATCATCCGTTGGAACTTTGACATCAAGGAGTTCTTTTGCTGATTTTGTTGTGAATTCAGTTTTTGACGGAGAATCCACCTCGAACGGGGGTGGGTCGTTTGATGGTGGTGGAGGTGGTGGTGTTCCTTCGTTACTGTGGAATGCTTTTGCAGAGTTTTGAGACGGTGGTGGAGGTTCGGAAGTGTAGTCAATATCTCTAAAGGTGGTGAACTGACCTTCCCACTTCATGTCGACTGAACCGGTTTCACCATTACGATGTTTTGCAATAATGAGTTCAACTTTGTTTCTTGTTTCTTCGTCAATCGTCATGTCTCTTGGGTCATGCTCACGGTGAATGAAAAGAATGATGTCAGCATCTTGCTCAATTGCTCCACTCTCTCTTAAGTCGGACATTTGAGGTTTCGCTGCTTCTTTTTTCGTTCCTCTTTTTTCAATGTCACGAGACATTTGCGAGAGAAGAATAATTGGAACATCCAATTCTTTCGCGGCTATTTTCATTGTTCGAGTTATTTCCGCGACTTCTTGTTGACGACTTTCAATGCGATTCTTTCCGCTTGACATCAATTGCAAATAGTCGACCATGACCATGTCAAGTCCTTTTTCGCGCTTGAGACGGCGACATTTTGAGAGGATTTCAACCGGAGTTGTGAGCGAAGAGTCGTCTATGTAGATGTGGGCTTTGTCTAGTTGAGATTTTGCTTGATAGATTCTTTTCCATTCATCGGGCTTAAGGTCACCAGAGTTTGCATTCTTCATGTTTACTTTTGCTCTTGAACAAAGCATTCTTTTTGCAATTTGGGCAGAGCCCATTTCGAGTGAAAAAACAGCACATTTATAGGGATCTGGGTTTCCTGCATCCGTTCTTCTGTTTGAGTTCAGTGCGGCAGTCAGAATAAAATTCATGGCAATCGAAGTTTTTCCTTGCCCCGGACGTGCGGCGACAAGAATTAGGTCACTTTTTTGGAATCCGTTCAATATCTTGTCAAGGCGCTTGAATCCTGTTGGTATTCCGCGAGCTGCATTTGGGTCACGGAAAAGCATTTCCATTCTGGCGATTGCTTCTCTCATTCCCTCGCTTGACGGCTTTAGTTTTGATTGGTCAAGTTTTTCGGCAAGCGAAAAGATCTCTGCTTCCGCAAAAGCAAGGGCGTTCCCTTCCATGTCTCCAGTGTAGGCTTTATCACTGATTTTATTTGCGCTCTCAATCAATTTTCGAAGGATTGATGTTTTTCTGACGATTCCAGCATAATGCTTAAGGTTCGCTGCTGACGGGACAAGGTTTGTCAGTTGGTTCAAATATTGAATTCCGCCAATGCTGTCAAGGCTTCCCATTCCTTTGAGGGTTTCTGCAACAGTTAGCGCGTCAACAGGCTTGTCATTTGTTGTCAAGTGTTGAGCGGCATTGAAAATCTCTCTGTGGGCAAATGACATGAAATCCGATGATTTTAATTCCGTCAAGACCAGCGAGGGCGCGAATTCGTCAATCAGAACGCAACCGAGAACTGCCTGCTCCGATTCGTAGGAAGACGGCAGGACGCGTGCTGAAAGATTTGGGTGTTGTTTTTGAGATTGTTGGCTGTTTCTTTCCATAAAATTTTATGGAGTGAAAAGTGGTAGTCAATTTTAGTTCTTCATTTTTAAAAACTTAAAACTAATTTAACAATCACTGTTCACTCTTAGGCATTAGGGTCATACGGAAAATAGTCTTCCGCACGAGAGCTTGGCTTTTCTTTTTGACGTTTAAAAAGGAGGGCAAAATAAATGATTCCGAAACTGACTATGAGTCCAAGAATTATTGAGAGAATATTCCATGAAATTGTGTTCGCTCTTCTCATTTGAAGGATTAGTTGGTCGTTTTGTTCGCTTTGTCCGATTCTTGTTGAAAAAGTGTGAACTGTGTTTTGTCCTCGTTGACTTTGGACTCCATTGGTCATGACTCTTGAGTTGTTATACCAATGATAAAACAAATTGATTTGCTCAAGATCGAGATAGCGCGCTATTGGAAAAGCATCAAAGAACGATGGCAACAAAAGCTGTCTTCCTCCGTCTGCCCCGATTTGCTCCCAACCGTTGGCAAGTTTGTCCATGATGTTTGTTCCAATCAAAACTCCGTGGACTCTTTCGGGATTTTCTTGGGCATGATGAAAATCATTGATGTAGGAATTAAACGGATGCTCCCATTCAAATGTGTGAGTGTTCCAAAACAATCTTGATTCCATTTCTGGATTAGATCTTGGAGCATTTTCGCCTGTTAATGAGCGAAAACCGCTCCACCATGGGTCGGCATCGCTTTCAAATTCAACATCAAATCTTGCTCTCCAGCGATAGACCACTTCATTGGTGTTGTCTGAATTTTGACTAATAGTGACCCAATTAAATGGTGTCGGTTCAAGTAATGTTCTTAAATAGTTTCGAACATTCCAAGCGTCACCAACTTCCATGAAATACTGTCCTTGTTCATGAAAAAAAATATGACCAGAAAAAGCTCCATTCCATCTTGTTCCATTTGCTCTTGAACTGTTTTCAAGAAGACTTAGTTCAGTTCTATCAAACCTCACTTCAAGTTCAATGAAAATGCTATCGCCATGGATAGGGTCATATGCCCACCACTCAGTGACATGAATGGCAGTATTTGGCGAGCAACCGATGAGGAAGAGCGCTATTAGGAGAGATAGTGATATTAGACAGGTTAATCGTTTTTTCATTGTTTGTTTTTGTTTTATTAGTGTGGAGTTTGGAGCTAATGTCAAATTAATTTTATTCTTAATTTCAAACTCCGCACTTCACACTCTTATAATTTCTTCAGTTCTTCAAGTGTTTCTCTGAACTCTGCGAATGCTGCGTCGAATGGAGCATCTGTCATTAGGTCACAGCCCGCATCTTTTAGGATTTCATAGGGTGATTTTGAGCCACCCGCTGAGAGGAAATTTTCGATGTAGTTCTTAACAGCAGGTTCGCCTTTTGTCAAAATATCTCTTACTATATTAACAGCTGAAATGATTCCAGTTGAATATTGATAGACATAAAACGCATTGTAGAAATGAGGTATTCTTGCCCACTCAATTGCGATGTTTTCATCATGAACGACACTTTCACCATAATATTTTTTGTTAAGATTCAAGTAGACTTCACTGAGACTATCAACGGTTAATGCCTGCCCCTCTGCTTCCATGCGGTGAGCTTCCGACTCAAACTCAGCGAACATGGTCTGTCTAAATAATGTTGTCCTAAACATGTCAAGATAATAACTAAGAAGATATTTTTTTATTTTTACATCTTTTGTGACCTTCAACAAATGTTTCAAGAGCAATACTTCATTAACAGTTGACGCGACTTCCGCAACGAATATTTCATAGCTTGCTTTTGCGAATGGTTGTTTTTCATTTGAGTAATAAGAATGAAGTGCATGACCCATTTCGTGAGCAAGGGTGAAGATATTGTTTGTGTTTTCTTGATAGTTCAAAAGAACAAATGGATTGAGTCCAAATTGTCCAGTGACATATGCCCCACTTCTTTTTCCTTCAGTTTCAAAAACATCAATCCACCTGAAGTCTCTTGCTTTAATGAGAAGTTTTTGATATTCTTCTCCCATTGGCTTTAGTCCTTCAAGCATTAGGTCATAGGCTTTGTCATAAGGGAGCTTGATTTCTGTTTTTTCAAACATTGGGACATAAAGGTCATACATATAAAGAGTGTCATAACCGAGCAGTTTTTTGCGAAGAGCGACATAGTCATGAACCGCGTCAAGTCCGCCCGACGCTTTTTCGACAAGTTTGTTATAGACACCTGTTGGGACATGGCGAGAGTGGAGCGCATCTTCAATTGCGCTTTCGTAGCCACGAACTTTTGCCAAGAGATTATCCTTGTTGACAGATGAGGAGTAGTTTGTTGCGAGAGTGTTGATGAGTGATCTAATCGCGCCATACATTCCATTATAGGAATCTTTTCGAAGCTTTCTGTCATCGCTTGACATCCAAAGCCCGAACTTCCCGTGGCTCAACTGCTCTTTCTTTCCGTTAACATTAATTTTTGGGAGTGGCAAATCAAGGTCTTCAATGTTGTGGTGAAGTTCTGAAAACGCATTAAATGTTTTTCCAGCCATTGCAAGGATTCTCTCTTCTCTTTCACTCAATATGTATTTTTTTGAACGGATGACACCTTCAAGGACATAAGAATAATCAAAAAACTCTTTATCGTTCATGTGAGCGGTCAAAGTTTCTTCGGAAAGTGATGCAAGTTCTGGTGTCATGAATGAGACCGCCGTTGCATATTCAACGTAAAGAGTGTTTGCTCTTGAGAAAAGCGAAACTGAATTGCCGTCTCTTCCATCAAGATCTTTTTTTAAAAAAGTGTAGATAAAAACTTTGATTAGTCTTTGACTGATTTCATCATTTTTCTTGAGTGCTTTCAAGAGTTCATCTCTTTGTGAGAATTTTCCTTTGAACGCAAGCATTTCTTGAATGAGGACCTTGACCGCATCATGCTCAACTTCCCATGCTTTCTCATTTTCAAAAAGGGTCTCCAGATTCCATGTATATTTTTTGTCGATTTCACTTCTTTTCATTAGACGAAAAGTCTCCTTTTTTTGTTTTTTGCAGTGTCAATTTTTTGTGAGAGAAACATCTTGGTTCTCATTAATCGCAATTTGTCGATTGCGACTTAGCTCTTTCACGGAAGTTTGACAACGCTATTTATTATTGTTTCACTATAATATCACAATTAAAAAAAAAGTGCAAGCGAATTTTAGTAGACAGACGGGTTATTTATGTGGCATAATAATATTGTTATGCGAAGCATAAAAGGTATTTACAACATTGGAATAGGCTCATCGAGTTCTCACACTTTAGGCCCATATAAAGCGGCGAAAGAGTTCGCGAAGAGTTTTTCGGAAGAAGATAAGGTCATGAAGTTTGAGGTGACTCTCTTTAATTCTCTTGCACTGACTGGCGAGGGACATTTTACTGACAGAGCCGTTGTTATGGGATTGACTGATGTGTTTTCTGGACTAACTGAAGACGACATCATTTTTCATTGGATTGCAAGCGAGCAGACACTTCATGCCAACACTTTGATGCTTCAAGGTTTTGATGATAGTGGAAATATGCTTGGAGAAGAAACCTATTTTTCGACTGGTGGAGGAGCGATTGAGAGACTTTGCAAAAAGACGAAAATGGGGATTAAAGAGGGTGAGGATATTTATGGTGAAGTTTTTAGTGACGGAATTAGCATGAACAAAATATTGCACTACTGCAAGAAGAATGATTTAACACTGATTCATTTTATTGAAGAGTTTGAAAACAATGATTTATATGACCATCTTAAAGACGCGTGGAGAGTGATGAGCGATGCGATTAGAGAAGGATTGAGTTCAACGAATGAACTTGTTTTGGAGTCTGATCCGAAGATTGCGAAAAGACATTTTAATTATTTTAGGCGCGCAAAGCGAATGTTTGAAAAGGCGGAAATGCTTAAAGAATTAGATTCGTCTCTTCACGACAGCGGAACGCTTTCAGCATATGCCCTTGCGGTTGCTGAACAGAATGCATCAAGGGGCGCTGTTGTCACCTCCCCCACCTTGGGAGCTTGCGGAGTTCTTCCTGCGGTTTTGAGGTTTGCAAAAGAAAAACTGCATATTCATGACGAACAAAGAATTCTTGAAGCACTCGCGATTGCTGGATTAATTGGAAACATTGCAAAAACTAATGCGACAATATCTGGCGCTATTGCTGGTTGCCAAGCGGAGATTGGGGTCGCGGCGAGTATGGCATCGAGTGCATATTGCTATCTTCAAGGCGGAACGAATTATCAAATCGAACATGCGGCTGAAATTGCATTGAAGCACGCACTTGGCTTGACTTGTGACCCTGTTGAAGGGTTTGTCATGCTTCCGTGCATTGAGAGGAATGCAATATTTGCGAACCAAGCAATATCTAGTGCGCATTATGCCTTGTTGATGAATGGCGCTCACACGACGACTTATGACTTTGTTTTGGACACAATGAAGCGAACGGGTGAAGCGATGTGTGAATACTACAAAGAGACCGCAAAAGGTGGTCTTGCTGTTCTGAAATCGGATGATGTTCACAAAATGCAAAGGGAGAATATCGACAAAAAAACGAAAGAAGTTCGGAGATACCTTCTGTAAGTTCAATGCACAATCGATTGCGAATTTTATTTGAAACAATACCCACAAACATTGCGCATTGACAAGCATCTTCAATTCCTCTGTTGTAGTGTCTCTAGTGTTAGCAACCTCCAACAAGAGCATCGAAGATACTTAA
>WQSV01000066.1 GCA_009787685.1 Bacillota bacterium | reverse complement strand
AGAAATGTGGTCAAAAATGGTTGCTCGTCTTGAAATGACGATGCAAGCCTATAGCGTCGACACTTGGATAAGGTCGATGACACCCCTTGGAATTCACGACGAACAGCTTGTCGTGAAAGCTTGTGCGCAGTCATTGCTCTCAACTATAGTCACAAGTTTTCAAGAAAAATTGAATGAAGCGGTCAGATTTGTGGATGTTCCATCAGTTAAAGCCGTTCTTCTCGTTCCGCAAGACAATTGTGAAGAGTGGGAAAACATGTTCTCAGCACTCGACAAGAGCAAAAATGTCAGTGAATATATCAAACCGAGCGATGAGGGTGTTCAAAAATACGACTCAGTTCCACTTAATCCAAAATATAATTTTGAGAGTTTCGTTGTCGGCTCATCCAACAAATTTTCCTATGCAGCCGCTCAAGCGGTAGCGGAAAATCCCGGACAAACATATAACCCTTTGTTTATCTATGGGGGAACGGGGCTTGGAAAAACTCATTTAATGCAGGCAATTGGAAACGAAGTTTTGCTCAATGATGAAAAAACACGTGTTCTTTATGTGACGAGTGAAAAGTTTGTCACGGACTTCATAACGAGTATCAGAACATCAAAAGATGGAAATTCGTCTTTTCGAAAAAAGTATCGTGAAGCCGACGTTTTGATTGTTGACGATATTCAGTTTATTGCAGGGAAAGAAGCGAGTCAAGAGGAAATATTCCACACTTTCAATGAACTTCATCAAGCAGGAAAACAAATCATTCTCGCTTGCGACAGAAAGCCGAAAGAAATACAAGGGCTTGATGACAGACTGTGTTCAAGATTTGAATGGGGTATGCTCGTTGATGTTTTGCCGCCAGACCTTGAAACAAGAATATCGATTCTTCAAAAAAAAGCGCATTCAGCCAATCAAAACATTGACTTTGAAGTTTTGCAACTAATGGCAGAAAAGGTGGAATCAAATGTTCGCGAAATGGAAGGACTGCTCAACAAAGTCATTCTTCTTGCTCGCGTTCATGACAAGAAACCAACCGTTGAAATAGTTCAAGAGGTTTTGAAAGAAATAGTCGTCAAATCTGAAGAAAACATAACAAGTGAAATGATAATCGAAAAAGTTTGTGAGTTTTTCAATGTTGCAAAAAACGATTTGCTTGGAAAAAAGAAAAATCGTGAGGTTGTTGAACCGAGACAAATTTGTATCTATTTAATAACCGACCTTGTTCACAACATGCCACTTGCGAAAATTGGAAACATTTTTGGTGGGCGCGACCACACAACAATAATGCATGCAAGGGACAAAGTTGCTCAAAAACTGGAAACCAACATCAAAACCAAAGTCCAAATTAGTGACATTAAAGACATGTTAATGAGAAGGTAATAACAATTAAAAAAATGAGCAATGAAACAAAGCATTGCTCATTTTTTTGTTTTTTGCCACGGAATATATTTTTTTTGGTTTTGGTTAAAGGATTTGCGTGTGTTGGCAATTTCTCACAAATGGGTTGAAAACCCTTGACTCTTTTTTCCAATTGTGATAAAATTGAGGTAATATCACAAAATAAAAAAAGAAAAAGGAACGGAGTTCCTTAAGGAGAAACAAAACAAATGGCAAAAGACGGAAAACAATTTAAAACCACAATCGGTGGCAGAGATGTCATCGTTGAAGTTGGAAAGTATGCTGAGCAGGCAAGTGGGTCATGTTTGATTAGGTGTGGAGACACTGTTGTTATGACTGCCGCGACTATGGCAAAAAAAGCAAGGGAAGACATTGACTTTTTCCCGCTTTCAGTTGACTTTGAAGAAAAAATGTATGCTATGGGAAAAATTCCCGGCGGATTCAAAAAAAGAGAGGGAAGAGCGAGTGACAAAGCAATTTTGACAAGTCGTCTCATTGACCGCCCTCTTCGTCCACTATTCCCAAAAGGTCTTTTTAATGATGTTGCAATCGTTGCAACTGCACTATCTGTCGACACGAATATTCCTCCGGAGGTTTTTGGAATGATTGGATCGTCTGTTGCTCTTAGTATTTCAGACATACCATTTGCAGGTCCAACTGGTTCAGTTGTTGTTGGTTGTGTTGATGGAAAATATGTTATCAATCCAGACAATGAACAACGTCCAAAATCGACTATCAATCTTGTTGTTTCTGGAACGAAAGATGCAATCATGATGGTTGAAGCGGATTCAAAAGAAGTGAGCGAAGAGTGCATGCTTGGTGCTATTATGTTCGGACATGAAGCAATCAAAGAGCAAGTCAAGTTCATTGAGAAAATTGTCAAAGAAGTTGGACAAAAAAAGCAAGAAGTTATTCTTCCAGACACAAGCAAAATCGAAAAGCATATTGAATCTCACAAAGAATTTGCCAATCTTGTTGGTGAGTCACTCAAAACAACCGATAGAACTGTTCGTCAAGAAATGCAGGAAAAAGCGGAAAAACTAATTATGGAAAGCATTATCGAAACGTTTGGCGGTGAAGCAAAACGTGATGGCGGAATGCTAGTTTATAGTTATATCAAAAACAAAACACGTGATCTCATTTTGGAAGGCAAACGTCCAGATGGAAGAAAAACAACTCAAATTCGCGACATTTGGTGTGAAGTTGGTTTGCTTCCAAGAGTTCACGGAAGCGGTGTTTTCACTCGTGGGCAAACTCAAGCATTGACAACTTGCACATTGGGAACAATGAGCGAAATTCAAAAATTGGACAACCTTGATGACGAAACATCAAAAAGATACATGCATCACTACAATTTCCCATCGTATAGCGTTGGTGAAGCAAGAGGAATGCGTGGTCCGGGTAGACGCGAAATTGGACATGGTGCGCTTGCTGAACGCGCTCTTGAACATGTTATTCCAAGTGAAGAAGATTTTCCATATGCAATTAGAACAGTTTCGGAAGTAATTTCATCGAATGGTTCAACTTCACAAGCGAGTGTTTGTGGTTCAACCTTGGCTCTTATGGACGCGGGTGTTCCACTAAAAGCGCCAGTTGCGGGCATTGCAATGGGCTTAATAAAAGATGAAAAGTCGAAAAAAGTTATTGTGCTTTCTGATATTCAAGGTCTTGAAGATTTCTATGGCGACATGGATTTCAAAGTTGCGGGAACAAAAAATGGTATTACTGCAATTCAAATGGACATCAAAATAAAAGGCATAGATGAGGGTATACTAAAAACAGCGCTCGCTCAAGCATTCGAAGGTAGACTTCACATCCTTGGAGAAATGTTGAAAGTTCTTCCAGAGCCAAGAAAAGATCTTTCTAAATGGGCTCCAAAAATTATCATGTTCGAAATCAATCCAGACAAAATCGGTGATGTTATTGGAAAAGGCGGAAAAGTCATCAACGGAATCATCGACGAGACTGGTGTCAAACTTGATATTGAAGACGACGGAAGAGTATTCATTGCAACAAACGATGAAGCAATGGCTCAAAAAGCGAAAGCGATTGTCCTTTCAATTGTTGAAGAGCCAGTCCCGGGGAAAATCTATGAAGGTAAAGTTGTTCGCATCTTGAAATCAAAAGATGACCCAAGCAAAGAGCTTGGCGCCTTTGTTAATATTGCTCCGGGCAAAGATGGAATGGTTCACATCTCAAAACTTTCGTCAAAAAGAGTCGATAAAGTGACTGATGTTATCAATCTTGATGACACAGTTGTTGTTGAGGTCATCAAAATTGACGACAAAGGCAGAGTTGACCTCCGATTGAAGGAAGTTAAGAAATAAAGTTTATTATTGAACATGGAATATTGAATAAAAAGGGATAAAAAAATAATTTATCGAAACATAATTCAATATTCCATATTTAATGAATCAATAACATGAAAAAAATAATCACATATCCAAACGGCTTAAAATTAATAGTGGAACATATCCCTTCGCTTCGCTCAATGTCTGTTGGCATTTGGGCGGGGGTTGGAAGTTCAAAAGAGAACGCCCGAACTAACGGGCTTTCTCATTTTACTGAACACATGGTTTTCAAAGGGACGGATAAAATGAGTGCCTTTGAGATTGCGGACGCGTTTGAAAAAGCGGGTGCTGCGATTAATGCATTTACCTCAAAAGAATGCACTTGTTATTATTTTAAGTCGATTGATGAATATGCGGAAAAGTGTTTTTCGCTCTTGAGTCATATCTTTTTTGATTCGGTTTTTTCTGATATTGAGCTTGACAAAGAGCGTAATGTTATTCTTGAAGAAATCAACATGACTCAAGATGAACCCGAGGATATTTGCTATGATCTTTTGGCGGACGCAGTCTATGGTGGTCACACTTTGGGGCAAACAATACTTGGAACAAAAGAAAATGTTAAACGTTTTGACCAAAAAGAAGTCAAAGAATTCGTTAAAAACTTCTATTGTCCAACCAACATGGTCATCTCTTTTGCGGGCAACATAACGCTTGCGGAAGCAGATAAATTGGTCAGAAAATATGTTCTTCCAAAAACTGAAAAATGCGGAATTGAGCAACCTCAAGCAACCTCCCACAACATCGTTTCGTGTCACAAAACCTACTACAAGGATTTTGAGCAAGCGAATATCGCGCTGTCATTTCCGTCATATGAGTTTAATTCAAAATTTTCGGTGCCAGTTGCTGTGCTTTCATCAGTGTTTGGTGGTTCAATGTCATCAAGGCTTTTTCAACAAATTCGTGAGGAAATGGGTCTTGCTTATAGTGTTTACAGTGCGCCATCAACCTATGTCAAAAATGGAACTTTCAACATCGTTTTAAACATTTCGCCTCAAAACACTGAAAAGACGGTGAGAGCGACAATGGGTGAGATTGACAAGTTGACAGAAAGAGGAATTGACCAAGGCGAATTGGAAAGAGCAAAAATTGGATTAAAAACTGCGTGTATATTTGCTCAAGAAAATGTTCAATCAATAATGTCAACAAATGGAAAACTCTTGACGCTTGCAAATGAAGTTTATGACATAAACAAAAAAGTTGAAGAAATTAACAATGTCACGAAAAAAGATGTTGATGAAGTGATTGAGAGAATTTTCAAAAGCAAAATAGTCTGCTCAGCTTATGTTGGCAAAAATCCGAATATTAAAATAGAGGAGCTAATCAACTAGTGAAGAACGATAAATTGAATGAAATTTTTCAAATGCAACGTGAACTTGATGACTTTATCAAAAGTGGTCGTGATTTGAATTATTCATTGTCGGAGTGGCTTCAACGAAAAGCTATTGCTCTTAATGTTGAAATGGCAGAGGTTATGGACGAAGTGAACTATAAATGGTGGAAAAACAACGCTGAAATCGACAAGCAAAAAGTCAAGGAAGAGTTGGTTGATGTTTTTCATTTTTTTGTCAGCATGTGCCTTGATGTTGGAATGACTGGAGATGAACTACATAAACTCTATATTGAAAAAAACGAAAAAAATGTCTCTCGCCAGAGAGGAAAATTCGGCAAGGACTATGCTCAATAAAAATTGTGAAAAATGACATCATTAATTTGAGGTCATTTTTTATTTGGTTTAAGTGAGAGAGGGTGTGTTGTAAGACACACCCAAAATGAAGTTAGAGAAAGTAAATAGTCTGGGTGTGTTTCTTAACACAAAAAAGGAGGGAAATATAGTATTAAAATATTCGTATATTTTTAAAATACAAAAATAGAAAGCAGTCTAAATTTGTCATAAAAAATAGTTGACAGATTTGAAATAATATGATAAAATTGCATAGAATATAGTGGAGAAGTGAATAATTTTTCCATATTTAAAGAGGAGAAAAAATGAAAAGAGTAATGCATAAAAACATAGCAAAAGTCTTGATGCTAGTTGTTCTTTCTTTCGTTGTGGTGTTTTCAGCAGTCATGCTGACTTCTTGTCGCAACGATTATTATGACAATTTGGTGCTTCAAGTCTACGCTCCAAGAACAGGACTTGTTGGTGGCGATGTCAGAGTTGAACACAACGGAGTCCATCTTGTTGGAAGTCCCGAGTTGGAAGTTGGAGATTCCTTGGAGTTTTCATGGGAAGTCATGGATGGCTATGATGTCTCGGTTTATATTGATGGAACATTAAGACAATCACCATTCACACATGTTGTCACTAGAGCAGACTTTGTGAGAGTTTCTTCAGAAGAAGAGACAAGATATTTTGAAGTCAGAGCAATACTCTTTCATTCAGTCACTGTTGAAGCACCGCCTCAAAATGTGACAAGATTTGATGTTTTGCAAGATGGAACGGCTTTATCTCACAACACTCTTCATAGAATTGAAGATGGGGAGAGCCTTAGGGTTGAGTTTTCGTCATCTCAGAATTTCAGAGTGATTTTGTTTGTCAACGGACAATCGAGAGCCTTGACACCAGCAAACCCATTCGTTACAATTCTTGAAAACACGACTTTGAGCGTTGTTGCTGAAGAAATCGTCATGCATTCATTCTCTTTGACTCCACCGACTATAGGTGGAGGACTTCTCGGATTCAACGTCACGAAAAACGGTATTGCGATGACAAATTTCAATATCAGTGAAATTGAAGATGGAACAATCCTTGGTTTTTCTTGGACACTCGTGCCATTACTCTATGAAGCGGTTCTCTATAACGGAACAATTGCAATCGGTGGTTCTCCACAAGTGAGCATAAATCATGTGGTGAGAGGAGATGTCAATTTCTCGTTTGTGGTTCGTGCCCTTCCAAGACATATTATCACAACCCTTGCTCCACAAGAAGGAGTTTCAAATGTTGTGGTTACTGCAAACGGCGAAGAAGTCGAAGATACTGTTTCATTTTTGACAACGACAGAGGTTAGAGTCACTGTTGCATGGGAAAGTGAATATATTTTTGATACTGCTCTTTATGTTAATAACACTCCAGTGTTGCATTCAAGTGTGGGACTTTCACATATTGCACACTTCTATCTTGACGACCTTGATTTGAGCGATGCGGGCGATAATGTCGAAATTGAAGTTCGTTCAACTCTTCGCTATTTTACTGTCACAATCAACAATGAAAGCACTGACGGCGAAATCTATGGAGTTTCAGTCACAAGAGGAGTGGATATTCCGGTTGTTCACAACTCCACTGTTCAAGCAAGAACGGTTTTGACAATCTCATTTAACACGACAGCTGGCAATTTTGTACTTGTTTATATCAATGACATTCCAACTGTTATTCAAAGTGGCGACACTCATCAAGTTATGAGTGCAACGCAAATCAGACTTGTTCCCGGCGAAATTCGCCCAGAAGAAGTGACAATCGTTGCGCCATCTTATGGGCTAATTGATCTTGGTTCACTTGTCGTTACTGTTGCTGGAAACGCTATCACAACGGGAGCAGAAATTAACACAGGATCGCTTGTTACTGTTCATTGGGGAGTGCGTGCAATCGGATACTATGTTGTTCTCATGATTAATGGAGTTGAATCGTCACAAACAAGTGGACATCA
>WQSV01000065.1 GCA_009787685.1 Bacillota bacterium | reverse complement strand
ATTTTCAATTGCTATATGAAAAACTTTTGACTGATTATACTTTGTTTTTGTTTGCCAAGCCCTATAATAAATTTACCGTAACCGAATTAAAAGACATTCTTAAGTTTGCAGATATTTTATCAAAATCAAATGTTACAAAATATAAAAGTAGGCATAAAAAAATAGCTCAGGATATAGTAGTTACATTAACTCATATTTATAAAGAGAAAGATAAAGAAAGAGAGATAATTGATGTATATGCGAGAGAGGTGCTGTTGGCGATATCAAATTACATTGGGGTAACAAAGCTTCCGATAAGTAGCACACCTTATTTGCGCGAGGATGTTGTATCCAATTTGGCTGATGGTTATAGAATATTAGGAAATGAGACTACGACTGGCGAGTTCTTACTTGATTCGCAAAAAGTTGCTTTGCAAAATGCAGAGCGTTTTGCTCTGCAGGAGGCTTTTTTGGTAGGTATATTTGTCTTCATTTAGGCATATAATTGCTCTATGAGTAACGAAGCAATAGAAGAGATAAAAAATGATATTTCAGCTATAAAAAGTGAAGTCACAGGCATCGCAAAAGTGCTTAACGAACTTTCTGAGGTTTGTAACAGTATGAGCGATGAACATGGTGAAATGCTTGTAAAGTTACTAAGAATGGTGGCGAAAATTATTCCTAACTAACATCTAAATGCACACATTATTAACTCAAATATGCCTGCACCAATAATCCCTGTTCCAATGGCTATCAAGATACCGACTAAAATATGTGTTTTTGGTCGAATCTCTAGGCGGCACAAGATTCTTTTATATAATACGGGCTTGTAATATGCAAGCTCTTTTTTTGTTGTCTTATATAGGAATTTTGCATAGTCGGGTTCTAAGCCACTTGACTTAATTTTTTTGATTGCGGCACGGCTCAATATAGGGAAAAGAGTTGCAAACTTTATATCGTTAATCCTATCATAAAGGCTTCTGGTAAAAATGCAACGGAGATCTCCATCGTCTTTCATCATAATCGTAGGGAAGCAGATATGGCGAATCAATTGCCGATAGATGCCAGCGACAACAAAGTTTACAGCACTGATTCCATTTTCACGCAAAATTCCACCGGCTTCCTTTAAGCTTAAGTAAAAATGCTTTTCCCCATGTTCCTCATTTTCATTTTGTTCAGTATCTAAGCAAGCACCATATTTATTGCCTTGCACGGAAACATCAAGTATAGCAACGCACAAGTCGTAATCTTTAGCCCTCTCAATGAGATCTTTATGCAGTGACTGCCTTTCGAAATTATAATCAGAATTTCCTGCTTGCTTATATGTTGCTGTTTTGGTTGCCGCTTTAGTTGATCTCTTTGTTTCAGGATAGGGCAAGTCAATTTTGTCCGTTACAGTTAATTCAAACAACGGACTTTTTTGGGGTCTAATAGTTTTGGAGCCGACAAAGCGTTTTTTCAAATAGTCAAAGATATAATCATAGTTTTCGCATCCGTAGCGAACAACTAATATTTTTTTTGCTTCATATGAATTAGGTTTTTTCATGGTGCTGTCCTCCTATATAATTGTAACATTTCTATATAAATAAATCAAGCAAGAAATGTAATATAAATAAAATTTAGGGTATGTCCTTTTGTTGACAGGATGACTTATTATATGCTATAATATATAGGTTGTTGCGAAAAAGATTTATTTTGATTAACGCAATTTCAAAAAAGGCTATCGCAAAACATTTTGCGATAATCGCAAAATCAAACGGCAAAACAATCAAATCGCAAAATCAAACCAAAAATTCAAAAGTCGACTTTTTGGTGTGTAAGCCCACAGCAAAAAACCGCCCAAAACATGGTAAAAAGGGGCGGTTTTTTCCATTATTTATGCGAGAAAAAACAAATGTGTCACGGTTTAGTCATGGTTTTAGTCACGGACTGCTTTTTCCGTGACTAATTTCGCGGAAAAAACACACTAAAATTGCCAATAATTTTGTTTGCGTTTTGAGTGTAATTGTGTTATATTTGTTGTAGATGAAAAATAACAAATTGAAAAATGAAATTAGCGTTCGTAGTTCGGCGGCAGAGTATTTGACTTATGTTGCGGCGGTTGGTGGTGATGGCTTTGAAATGCGATATGAGGATGAGAATATTTGGCTGACGCAAAAAATGATGTCAGCTGTTTATGGTGTGACTGTTTCTGCGATAAATCAACACATTAAGAAAATATTTGACGATAGGGAGTTGGAAGAGGCGGCAACTATTAAGAAATACTTAATAGTTCAGAAAGAGGGCAGTCGTGAGGTTGAAAGAGAAATTGAGCATTATAATTTGCAAATGATTATTGCGGTTGGATTCAAAGTGAACAATGAAAAAGCAGTTCAATTTCGAAAGTGGGCGAATCAAGTTGTCAAGGATTATACAATCAAAGGCTGGGTCATGGATAGTGAGCGGTTGAAAAATGGCGGGAGCATTTTGACTGAAAAGTATTTTGAAGAGCAACTTGAAAAAATTAGGGAAATACGGGTTTCGGAGCGAAAGTTTTATCAAAAAATTACTGATATTTATGCAACCTCGCTTGACTACGATGTGACGGCGAAATCAACAAAAGAATTTTTTGCAAAAGTCCAAAACAAAATGCACTATGCTGTTCATGGAAACACGGCGGCGGAGGTTGTTTATCATCGCGCTGATTCAAAGAAAGAAAGTATGGGTTTGACGACTTGGGCTGATGCTCCGCATGGAAAAATTCAAAAACATGATGTTAGTGTTGCAAAAAATTATTTAACTGAAGATGAAATCTATAGCCTTAATCGAATTGTTTCCGCGTATCTTGACATTGCCGAAGACATGGCGAAACGAAAAATTCCAATGACGATGAATGATTGGGCAAAGCGCCTAGATATTTTTATTTCTGCAACCGACAGGGAAGTTTTGGGCGACTTAGGAAAAATCACTGCCGAAATCGCAAAAAATCACGCAGAAACAGAATTTGAAAAATACCGAATTATTCAAGACCGTTTATTCGTGAGTGATTACGATAAATTTCTTGAAGAGTTGATGGACGATAAATAGTTTTATATATGGTTGCTAGAAGGTTTTTCAAAGTTATGTTGCAAATATTACAAATTTGAGCAAAATTGAACTTTTTTCAACCTTTTTGAACGAAAATTAACTAAATTTAAGTTATTGATACTCTTGCGTCTCCTTTGCCACATAATTTCTAGTTTAGGATTAATCCTAGACTAGATTTTTTTTATGTTCAAACAATGCATGAAAACTAATCACACAATAAAGCAGATTAGTTATTGCAACCAAGAGCGTTAAAATATGGCGCAATTTATAAAAGGATGTTTGTGAGTGTAAGGGTCATTTTTTTGTGTTTTTTGAGTGTTGATGTTGTGCAAGGTTTGTCGAAATAAATAAAAATATATTTGATTAAAATAGGGGACTAAAATTTTTTTGGGACATAAATTGTTAAGGATGTGGGTTTGAAGACATTGATTTGCATTGAGAGAGATGCAGATTTTTTTGATGTTTTTCTTCTACATATACCAATATTCCAAAAGGTATGTGAAAGGAGGTAAAAAAACATGGCAGATTCAATTTTGTTTAATAAGGTTTTGGTTTCCGGAACATATGATAGCTTGCCACTTGGCGTTGATTCAAACGAATTAAACACGACAATTGTTTCGGGATTGACGGCGGTAAAGTCAGCGAGTGTGTCAGTTTGGGCGAGCGGGTATTTAACCTATACCATCACAATTGACAATCAAGCAGATGAAGATTTTGTGACTCCAACATTAACTGATATTCTTGATATCACTCAAATCAAACTCGTTGCAAACAGCGTGGAAGTTGATGGGATAATAACGACCTACACTTATGTCGGTTTGACTGGACTACTGACAATCGTTCTTCCAACAATCGAACAAGGCGAAACAATGATAATAACATTCCAAGTTGAGATGGTCTAGGGTAATTCAAAATGAACAAAACACTAACAAGCAAGTCGCATATCAAAGGTAATATTCATGGAGAAAAAATTGAACTAGAAACGAATGAGGTTGCAGTTTTTGTGAAAAATTTACGCAAATCTGCTTGCTGTTGTTGCAGATGTTGTTGTTCGTGTTGGTTTTGCAAATTCTGTTTGTGTTGTGAAATAGTGCTAAACACAACTTTCAAATCATTCTAAAGATAATCAAAAATAACCTTGGCTTAGAAAAACAAGTCAAGGTTATTTTTGATTTTATGAAATGAAGATGTTCAATTGAACGAAGAAGTTTGAAACAATTTTTTTGTCTCAATACCTATATTAATTTAATCGGAACAATGCTTCAAAGGTGTTTGGTCCAGCTAGGCCGTCGGCTGGAAGTCCGACAGATTGTTGGAATGAGCGGACTGCTGCTTCTGTCATTGGGCCAAATACTCCTGTTAGTCCGCCAGTCTGAAAACCTTGGCGATTTAAAGCCGCTTGTAGAATCCAGACAAGATTGCCTCTGTCACCGTTTCTGAGAATTCTTGTTGCACCTCTTGTTCTTGGCCCCCAGATGCCGTCTTCGACAAGTCCTGCGTTGAATTCGCGATTAAGTTCGGTTTGAAACCCTCTGATTAGCGCACGATTTGATGTTGCTCCCCAAACACCGTCAACATTAAGTCCAGCATCATAACGCGAGTTTAGGGTCGATTGAATATTTCTGATGATGTCGGTTGGTGGTGGAATTGGTGGGGTTGGTTGTGGTGGAACAACAGGTGGAGGAGATGGGGGCAAAGGGTTTCCGCAAGTAACACCGATTGACTGCATAATTCCATTAGCAACACCCCTTGCATATTCGCAGAAGTGTTCATCGAACAACTGGTTGTCTCTTGTGTTTGAGATGAATCCAAGTTCCAATAAAATTGCCGGCGCACGAGTCTCTCTCAAAACACTAAAATTACCCTCTTGCAAACCAAGGTTTGCCATTGGACTAATATTAGCAATGTTGTTTAAAACAGTGTTTCCAGCTGCGACTGAAGCGGGTGGGCGAGTCGGGTGAACGAAAACTTCTGTCCCATTGAAATTTGGGTTTGTTGAACCATTTCGATGTATTGACACAAAAAGTCTCGGTTGAGGGTTAAGATTGTTGCTTATTCTTGAGCGTTCTCCAAGTGGAATGAAGGTGTCGTTTGAGCGAGTCATCACGACATTAACCCCACAGCTTCTTAAAATGTTTCGAACAGCAAATGCCATTCTTAGCGTGTCATCCTTTTCAAATCTGTTTCCATTAACTGCCCCCGGATCGCTTCCTCCGTGCCCAGCATCTATTAGGCACATAAAAGCACCATATAGTTTTTAGGGGTAAAATGGGTTAAAAAGAGTTAAAAACAGCCGTTTTTAAGCGGAAATTCGCTCAAAGTGGTTTTTTTATGCGATTTCTTCTATGTTGATGCTTTCGACATTAATGTTATAGCCATGGTAGCCGCCAGTTGTTTTATACTGTGCTTTGATGCCAAAACCCAGTCCACTTAGATATATCAGCATGGTTTTATTGCTGAAAACAACTATCTTCTCAAGGATGCTATTGAAACTCTCAATTCTTTCTTCCTCTAATTCCAAGAGCAATATTTTGTCAATTTCATTTATTAGGGATGAGAAGAAATCGCCTCTGTTCGAGAGTTTGTGATTATATAATTCAGTCTCAATTTTCTTTGCATTTAGTTCAGCAATTTCCTCGTCGTATTTTGAAACTAATTTTTTCAAGTTCTCATTGCTTATTACTCCATCAAAAACTAAGTCGATAGATTTGATTTTCCTGTGTTCAAGTTCTTTAATTTTTTTGTCAAAGTTTTCGACGCTTTTGAGTTCTTGCTCTTGTTGAATTAATCTTAGTTCTTGCAAAATTTCCTTTTTTATCTCGTCCTTATTAAACTCAACAAAACGGAGTGCTTCTTGGAATATATATCTAATTCCATACTCTTGAACGGGTCTATTGTCGCAGCCAATAGTTTTTCCAAACTCATCTACTTTTTTTGTTCCTCTTCGAGCATAAGTTTTACACGAAAAGTAATGTGATTTTTTTCTAGTGTTGTGGTTTTTGTTGACAGAGGTGTAAGTGTCGCCACAGTCTCCGCAAACAACTTTTCCACTACACCAATATCGACTTGAAAATCTTATCTTTCTTTCTGAGGAAGTTGAGCGTCTTTCAATTTCAAGTTGAACTTGGTTCCAAATTTCTCTGCTAACAATTCCTTCATGAGTATTTTGTTTAATTATTAAGTCATCTTGGTCTGGATTCATTATTCTATGCTTAGTCAAGAAGTTTGGTGTGCATTTTTTCTTTTGCACTAAATCGCCGACATATTTTTCGTTTTTCAAAATATCGTAAACAGTTCTTGAATACCATCTTTTTCCCCATTTAGTTTTATAGCCCGCATCATCAAGCATTGTTGAAATTTTTTCTATTCCATGACCCTCTAAAAAACTGGTGAATATGAATTTTATAGTTTTAGCTTCTTCTGGGTTTATAGACAACTTGCCGTTTTTCAAAAAGTAACCATATATTATTCCATTGCCAAAAACAACTCCTTGCTCCATTCGGCGCCTTTGACCCCATTTAACACGCTCACTTGTTTTACGACTTTCTTCTTGAGCGATACTTGCCATGATGGTAAGACGCAACTCTCCGTCGCTGTCTAGTGTGCAAATATTGTCTGTCATGAAATAAACGCCAACATTTTTATCTTTGAGTGTTCTTGTATATTGGAGCGTGTCAACGGTGTTTCTGGCAAATCGACTGACTTCTTTGGTGATAATTAAATGGAATTTTCCATTTAATCCGTCTTGAATCATTCGGTTAAATGCTTTGCGTTTTTTAACAGATGTCCCACTTAATCCTTCATCGTAATATATTTCACCTAACTGCCATGTTTTGTGGTTTTTTATAAAATCAGTGAAGTATTTAATTTGACTATCAAGTGAGTTTGCTTGGTCGTCCTTGTCGGTTGAAACTCGACAATACGCAGAGACAATTATATGTTGCTCAAATATATTTTTGTATGAATGCATTTTTATGTTTTGTCCTCCTTGTATTGTAGTTCAATTAAAAAATTGAGTTGCTTTTTGGTTATAAAACCTTCACGGTGCAACTCTCTATAAATAGATAATTTAAGATTTAACCTCAATTCAGGCGTAGCCTTAATAGAGACGGCTTCTAATTGTAAATCTTGTTTTTCCACAATAGCTACTCAAAAATCAGTTAATTCTTGCGTTTATCAAAAGTTCTTTCGTAGAAAGGTGGTGTAGATTTTTATGCTAAAATTCGCCAAAATATGACAAAAGGGCAATTAGATGAATTCAGCGTTGTTAGGTAGAACATCACGGTATTCTGTTGGAATTTGACCTTGTGACCAAAGGTTCTTTGTTTCGATGATTCTGCCGTCGAAGAATTTGATTTTGTGTAACTGTCCGCCATAGCCTTGAAAGGCGGCGGTTGGGTCGTCTGGTTGAATGAAGTAATGGCAACTGTTTATTCTTGCGACCATGGGGTTGTCT
>WQSV01000064.1 GCA_009787685.1 Bacillota bacterium | reverse complement strand
ACGGTGGCATTGGTGGGCGGATTGGTGGACGAGGAGGAAGAGTTCCGATTGGGGGAATAGGTAAAACGGGTGGCGTTGGAGGAAGAGTTCCTATTGGTGGAGTTGGGCGAGTCGGTGGAAAAACTCCAACAGGGGGCATGACAGGCGGAACAACGCCAACCGGTGGCATTACTGGTGGGATAACTCCAATCGGTGGAGTGATTGGTGGATTGACTCCAATTGGTGGCATAATGGGTGGAACGACTCCAATCGGAGGAACAACTCCAACTGGTGGAGGAACAACTCCAATCGGCGGAACTTCTGGAGTGATGCCTTGGATTTCTCCCGGGCAAATAAGAAGAGTTCGTCCAATATGAAGGTTATAGGGGTCAACATGAGGATTCAGTCTCATCAATTCTTCAACAGTTGTGTGATAGTGTTTTGCCAATAAATAAAGAGTGTCACCAGCCTTTATTGTGTGAAAAATGGGGTGCAAGCATTGCATTATGTAAAATCTCCTTCTCGATTAAGTCTTGAAAAATTAATCTTTAATTAAGATATGTGAGCAATAAAAAATTGTGACAATATAAGACAATTTGCGACAAAAATATCCCAAAACCAAGGGATATTTTTTTGCTAAAATTTAAGTTATGAAGGTCAAACACAGATTTTTGAAAGGGGTTCTATATATGTCTCTTGAAGGAGAACTTGACGAGAGCAAGGCTCTCTACACTCGTGGTCAAATGGAAACATCATTTGACTGTTATGACATGGGAAAAGTTGTCATTGACCTAAGTAATTTATCTTTTATGGATTCAACTGGCATAGGCGTTTTGATTGGAAGATTTAAGAAACTGAAAGAAAGAGGAGTCACAGTTGTCATTGCAAATCCTTCTCGCTCAATCGACAAAATCTTGACTTTATCAGGGGTATACACGCTTATGCCAAAGGTTGAGTATTAGTGTAGGTGACTGATAGTAAAATCTGGGAATGAGGATTGTGAAAAAATTAGGGAATTTCACTTCGGCGTTCCGAATAAAAAACAAGAAGAAACAACAAAAGAAAAAACGGAGGAAATCAAAAAGATATGAAAAAAGAAAACTTTGTGAAAATTCAAGTCCAAGCACTATCAAGCAATGAAGCGTTCGTCAGAAATGCGGTCGCCGCTTTTTGCTTGTCAATTGACCCAACAGTCGACCAATTGAGTGATGTGAAAACTGCAGTTTCGGAAGCAATAACTAACAGCGTGATTCATGCATATGGTGGAAATGGTGGACTGATTGAAATCGACCTCTTGCTTGTTGCACGTGTCCTACATATCGAAATTCGCGACTTTGGTCAAGGCGCTGACGATATTGAGGCGATTCGAAAGCCATTTTTCACAACAAAACCAGACGAAGAAAGAAGCGGAATGGGATTCACTATCATGGAGAGTTTCATGGATGAATTGACGCTTTCAAAAACGGACGGTGGCGGTTTGACAATAAAAATGGTTAAAAATTTCGACAACAACTAAAAAGGTGAGAACAAATAACATTGGCTGAAACTGAAAAGACACTTGAATTAATAAAACGTGCGCAATCTAATGACGAGAGCGCAAAAAGTGAGTTGGTCGAGACCAACTCACCGCTTATCAAAAGCGTGATTCGGCGCTACAAAAACAAAGGTGTTGAATATGATGATCTCTATCAACTCGGTTGCCTTGGTTTTTTGAAGGCGATTAAAAATTTTTCCGACAAGTTTGATGTCAAATTTTCAACCTATGCCGTGCCGATGATAGCAGGGGAAGTCAAGAGGTTTTTGCGAGACGATGGCTACATCAAGGTTTCGCGCTCAACGAAATCACTTGCTGGAAAAATTTCCTATTTCATCGAAAGCTATTCGAACGAAAATTCAAAAAGTCCCTCAATCGAAGAGATTGCAAAGAACTTCAAAATTGAGTCATCAGAAGTTGTTTTTGCGCTTGAGAGCATAAAATTTCCACTCTCACTCTATGACAAAACAGACGATGAAAACAATCAATCCTTGATTGACAAAGTCGCATGTGCAACCGACACTGCGGAAGACCTCGACAAATTAATATTGAAAGACCTTATCAACGACTTAACGGAGCGAGAAAAGAAAATAATCATCCTTCGTTACTATCGAGACAAAACTCAAAGCGAAGTTGCAAGAGTTCTCAATGTCAGCCAAGTCCAAGTTTCAAGAATTGAAGCGAAAATATTGGGAAAAATTAAGGCAGAATTAAGTGTCTAAAATTTATGTTTAGGCACTTTTTTCTTGTTTTTTTTTTGTGAATATGCTAAAATAAAAGCACAATGAGTTATGATTTATCACAATTAAATAAAAAACAGTTGGCAGTTGTTCAAGATGAAGATAAAGTAAAAGGTGCATTGTTTGTTACTGCTGGAGCTGGAAGTGGCAAAACAAGAGTTCTTACGCATAGAATTGCTTATTTAATTAAAGAAAAGGGCGTCAGCGGATTTAATATCTTAGCGATTACTTTTACGAATAAAACAGCAAATGAAATGAAAGAAAGAGTTCGAGATATGGGTGTGAATACATCTGGAGTTTGGATATCAACTTTTCATGGAATGTGTGTGAGGTTTTTGAGAAAATTTGGCAAAAAACTTGACTATGATGAAAATTTTTCCATTTATGGTGAAAATGAAAAAGAAAGAGAAATAAAGAGAATACTTAAAGAGAAAGATAATGAAATTGACAAAGAGGAAATAAAGGATATTATTTTTCATATAGGCAAGGCAAAATCTGAGGGATATTCGGCAGAAGAATATTATAAGGAAAATTTGCATGTTGAGGGAATTGAGCAAGTTCGTGATGTCTACATTGCATATGAAGAAAATTTAAAAAAATCAAATGCTTTAGATTTTGATGATCTTTTAAATAAGGCATATTTATTGCTTTCAACATACGATGAAGTTCGTGAATATTATGCAAATCGTTTTCACTATATACATGTTGACGAGTTTCAAGATACCAATCTAATTCAATACAAGTTAGTGAAAATTTTGTCTAGCATTCATGGAAATGTTTTGTTGGTTGGTGATGAAAATCAAATGATTTATTCGTGGCGTGGGGCTTGCGTTGATAATGTTAAAAGCTTTATTCAAGATCCTAACTTAAACGCAAAAACATATCAGTTAGATCAAAATTATCGCTCAACAAAAAAAATACTAGAACAAGCAAACGAGTTTGCAAAAAACACACCTACTCCAAGTGGAGTGCAAGTCAAATTGTATACTGAAAATCCTGAAGGATCGGATGTTCGATATATGTCTTCTCCATCAGAATCTGACGAAGCGTTTTTTGTTTTGAAAAAGATGAAAGAATTGATGAATGAATATAATTTGAACTACAACGATTTTGCAGTCCTTGTTCGCCTTAATTCTTTAACTCGTCCGTTTGAGGAAAAGTTCATTCAATACGCTATTCCTCACAAAATCTTCGGTGGTTTCAAATTCTATGAAAGAAAGGAAATCAAAGATGTTTTGGCTTATTTGCGTTGTCTTGTCAATCCAAATGATGAAGATGCTGTTCTTCGCATTATCAATTTTCCAAAGCGTGGAATAGGAGATGTGAGTGTTAGGCAACTTCGAAATTACTCTCATATTGAGAATAAATCTTTATTTAATATTATTTGTGATATTGAAGAAAATGAAGATTTGCCTACATCACTAATTAAAAAATTATCAAATTTGTCACAAATTTTTAAGTGCTTAATTGAAGAAAAAGATCTCAAGCCGTATCATTTAACACGTTATTTAGTAAAACTTCTTGATTTAAAAAATGTTTTTACAGATTCAATTGAAGATGAAAGCAGAAAGAAAAATATAGGCGAATTGATAAATTCAATGAAAGATTTTGAAAAATCGAATGAAAATGCAGGGATAAATGAATACCTTCAAAATGTTTCTCTCTATTCTGATACGGAAGAAATGAATGGACAAGATTGCGTAAATATTGCAACTATTCATAGTGCGAAAGGATTGGAATTTAAGGCGGTTTTTGTTGTTGGATTTGAAGATGGTATTTTTCCATATGAAAAAAGATTAATAGAGAAGTCGGAACTTGAAGAAGAAAGACGGTTGATGTATGTTGCGATGACAAGAGCCAAAGAGCATTTGTTTTTGACTGGAAGTGATTCAAGATTTCTTTATGGAGTAAGAAAGCCTTCAAGGCCATCGAGATTTTTGAGTGAACTAAAGATTTTGGCAAACAAGCCAAAAATCTGTGAACAATATCGCCCTGCTCAAAACACGATTCCAATTCGTCAAACAGCCTATAAACCTATTGTTGCAAAAGAGATTGATGTTTCACAATTCAATATCGGAACTCGTGTTAGGCATGCAAAATTTGGAGAGGGGACAATCCTTTCCGTTTCGGGAACGGAGACTAACCCTTATGCTGAAATTGAGTTCAACGAGCCGTCAATGAAATTAGTTTTGTCGCTTGCCCACGCACCACTCGAGGTGATTTAGTTAATTATGTCAGACATAGCAAAGAAAAAAATAACGGAATTAGTTGAAAAACTTAACAAATATGCACATGCCTACTATGTCATGGATGCACCTGTTGTGTCAGATAAAGAGTTCGACACACTCTATGATGAATTGGTTTCTTTGGAAAAAGAGCATGGTTTTGTTTTGCAAGAATCGCCAACGCAAAGAGTTGGCGGAGAGATTTTGAAAGGCTTTTCGCCTCACAAACATTTGAGTCGATTGTATTCACTGGACAAGTGCAACAGTTTTGAGGAATTAAAAGAGTGGGCAGAAAAAATCAAATCGAAATTTGAAAAAGAAATTTTCTTCACTCTTGAACACAAGCTTGATGGCATTAATTTGTGTCTAACTTACGTTGATGGGCACCTCGTCACTGCTGCTACTCGCGGAAATGGGGAGACTGGCGAGAATGTCACTTCGCAAATAAGGACTATTCCATCTGTTCCCATTAAGATTCCTTTTAAAGGCACTGTGGAGGTTCAAGGCGAAGGAATAATGACTTTGAGTGCATTTAGGAGCTATAATGAAACTGCAAAAGAGCCACTGAAAAACCCAAGAAATGGGGCGGCGGGTGCGATTAGAAATCTTGACCCATTGGTCACAAAGTCTCGAAATCTCGATATTATTTTCTACAACATTAATCACATTGAGGGGTTTGAGATTTTTTCTCAAGAAGAGTCAATCAAGTTCTTAAAAGACAATCTTTTCAAAACCTATTCACTCTTTCGCTCAAGTAATATTGATGAAATAGTTGCAGAAATTGAGAAAGTTAAAAGGGATGAATTGGATTTTGAAATTGATGGGATGGTTGTTAAAGTTGATGAAAATTCAATTCGTGAAGAGTTGGGTCACACCGACAAATTTCCTCGTTGGGCAACGGCTTTTAAATTCGAAGCCCAAGAAACAACAAGTGTTATTTTAGATGTTGAGTGGAATGTTGGAAGAACTGGAAAGTTGACACCTTTAGCGCATATTGAGCCAGTTGAACTCTCGGGGGCAACTGTTAAGCGTGCGACATTGAATAATTATGACGACATTTTGAGAAAAAAAATATTATTAGGCTCTCGTGTTTTTATTCGTCGCTCAAACGATGTTATTCCTGAAATTTTGGGTGCAGTTGAAGATGATAGAAGTGACGAAAAAACGCTTAAAACCATTGAAAAACCCATGCTATGTGTGGCATGTAATGCAGAATTAGTCCATAAAGGGGTGCATTTGTTCTGTCTAAATTCAGAATTTTGTCCGCCTCAAATCTATGGAAAACTCATTCATTTTGCTTCAAAAGAATGCATGGACATTGAGGGCATAAGCGAAAAAACAGTTATTCAACTTTTTAAAAAACTCAAAGTCAATTCGTTTGACAAACTTTATGATTTGACTGTTCTTGACATTAGCATTCTTGAGGGATTTAAAGATAAAAAAATTAACAAGTTTGTTGAAGCGATTGAAAAAAGCAAGTCCGTTCAACTTCCTCAATACATCAATGCTCTTGGTATTGACAATGTTGGGAGAAAGACGGCAAGAGATCTTGCGGAATATTATTCATCAATTGACGCACTTAAAAATGCAACAACAGTTGAACTTCTTTCCATTCCAAACATTGGGGAAATCGTTGCTGTTTCAATTGTTGAATTTTTTCAAAAAAACGCCGAATTAATTGAGAGGTTGAAAAAGCACGGAATTAATCCAGAGATGAAAAAAAGAAGAGAGGGAACGCCTTTTAGTGATTTGAGAGTTGTTTTGACAGGTTCATTGTCTCAATCTAGAACGCTAATTGCAAAACAAATTGAAGAACTTGGAGGTATTGTTCAGTCCGCTGTCACAAAAGACACTGATGTTGTCATTGTTGGAGAAAACGCTGGCTCCAAGCTTGAGAAAGCGAGAAAGCTTGGAAAAAGGGTCGTTAGTGAAGATGAACTTGAAAACATGCTAAAAACCCTAGGAAAGACTGATTAAATAAAATTGGTTAAATAAAATTCGAAAAATTGAATCATCTAAATTTAGTGCAAAATTGCCCTAGAAACTTGTTAATATTTTCAATATGATTTTCGTTTTATGACAATTTTGCGCTAAATTATCTAATCCAATTTTCTCTAATTATTTAATCAAGTGTTTCCCTAAAAAACGAGACAAAAAATATTGTCTCGTTTAAAACGCAAATAATCGCTTGACAGCAGTATTAGATAGTGTTATCCTAATAATATCATGGCATCAAAAACAAAAGAAAATCAAAGAGATGTTTTCAAAGTTTCAAACTACAAGTGTTGGACAAGTGGAACGCTTTCACAAAATGTTCCAAGGGAATATTCATTTCTTGACAAGAGCGAATTCAAAGAGTTTGATTTGCTTCTCAGTTTTTCTGATGAATATAATATTGAAATGTCAGTTATTAATTTTTTGGACACTCTTGGGTTTGATGCGAATAACGATGGATATTCCTATTTGAGGTTTATTCTTTCAACGCACTTGAAAGAGAAAGAAATTCCGATGATGCTAAAAGTTATTTATGAAAGATGTGCAATGAATTATAGCACAACTGTTAAAGCAGTCGAACAAGCAATTATCACATCAATGAAAAAAGCAGTCAAAAAAGGAAGCTTCTCGCGAATTAATACTGTTTTTAACATGAAATTTTTCTTTGAAGAGCGTCCAACAAACGCAAAATTTCTTTTTTTTGTTCTTGAGAGATTCATAATAGCAAGAAAACACAATCGTTCAGTTTTCTGCAAATTTGAAAAATAGAACGAACAAACTGTAATTAATTGTTTTCAGCTCAAATTCTTCAACTCAAACTAGTCCTTCTAGAAAACTTGAAAGCAATATAATGGCAATTGGATTCAGTGACGATGTTGCTTTCAAAAATATTTTATTTTGGAAAACAACATCGTTTCTGTGGTTGGTTAATAGTAACTATTTATAAACAATCGGATTATAAACAATCGGAAAAAATTCAAACATGACACTCGAAGAAATGTGGTCAAAAATGGTTGCTCGTCTTGAAATGACGATGCAAGCCTATAGCGTCGACACTTGGATAAG
>WQSV01000063.1 GCA_009787685.1 Bacillota bacterium | reverse complement strand
AAAAAAATCAAACAACAAAGCGACATAGAAAAAATCTATCGAGTCTAAAAAGCTGATGTTTTATTGCAACAAAGAAGAATACCACAGCGAACTATTTAACATAGTCAGACAATTTAAAAGACACGAACAAGCAGAAATATCGTGTCTTTTTTGCGTTGAGAAGCTAACAATTAATGTAGGGGATAGCGCTCTCAAATCCCCTAAAAATTTCTTGTTTCAATTTGATTTTAAAACAAAAACAAAGAAAGAAGCGTTATTTTTTCTCAAAACAACGCTCTATAACGTCCTTAAGAGCCATTTTAACGAAAGTTTGCCTTGGGGTGCATTGACTGGTGTTCGCCCAACTAAGCTTGTCTATGAAGCGTTGAATTTAGGGAAAACGCTTGATGATGCAAAAGAAAATTTAATCAACAACTATTTTGTTTCGCCCAAAAAAGCAGGGTTAGCTTGTGAGATTGTCAAAAATCAAAAGCCGTATTTGCTCACAAATGAAGAAAAAAACAACCTTGTTAATCTCTATGTCCACATTCCATTTTGTCCATCAAGGTGCAATTATTGTTCGTTCGTTTCTTTGAGTTCAAGGAAATTTTCTCATCTAATTGAGATGTATTTTGAAAAACTAATAATTGAACTAGAACAAGATTTGACAATTTTAAAAAGTCAAAACAAGAAAATTTGTTCAATCTACATTGGAGGAGGAACACCGTCGTGCCTGCCAATTCCCATGATTGAAAAACTTTTTGCTGTTTTGAAACCCTATTCAAACGACTGTGAAATAACATTCGAAGCAGGAAGAGCCGACACAATAACCCCCGAGCTTCTGGACGCTCTTCATGAAAAGGCAACAAGAATTTGTCTCAATCCTCAAACTCTCTCTGACACAACTCTCAAAAAAATTGGAAGGGAACATACTGCTGAAGAATTTTTTACGGCTTTTAATCTAATCAAAAAACTCAATTTCGTAGTTAATTGCGATTTAATCTATGGTATAGATGAGAGTGAAGAAGACTTCTTGATGACCCTTGAAAAGGTTCTTGCTCTTCGTCCCGAAAATATCACTATCCACACTCTTTCAAATAAAAAGGGCGCAAAAATGGAGCAAGAGGTGAAAAGTGATAAAACTGCACAGGAAAGCATTGTTTGCCCGCAACAAAGATTTGAGAGTCAGCTCGCTCTTCACGGCTATCATCCATACTACCTTTATCGCCAAAAAGAACAACTCTCAAGCCTTGAAAATGTTGGCTACTCGCTCTTGAATCACGAGTGCAAAAATAACATTTCCGTCATGGAAGAAACGCTCTCAATCATGGCATCTGGAGCAGGAGCAATCTCAAAAAAAATTATCCGCTCCGAAACCAACACCAAAATCGCCCGTCTATCAAACCTCCGCGACGTTCAATTATATCTCGACCGTTTTGACGAAACATTAGAAAAAAAAGAGAGTTTTTTCAAAAGTTAAAAATAATAAAAAACTAAGCAGGCCAAAGTTGAAAATGAGAATAAATAATAATTTAAAAATCAAACAAATTGATTTTTGCGACTTAAAGTGACTTAACCCAATAAGTCCTTCAGCCGTCTTGCAGCCCCCTCGTTCCCGTCAAATATTTTAATTTGCTTTGATAAATTTTCGAAAAATTTCTCGATTAATGGTTTTGCAAAGACATAGTGGGTGCAACCGAGGACGATTCCTTTTGCGTCGGAATGCGGTGTTAGAATCTCTTCAATTTGAGGATAGACTTTGTCAACGTCATCAATATTATCTTCAATTTGTGAAGCAAGGTCTTTTTGGGGCAATATCACAAGATTTGATATGTCGAATTTACTCAAAAGATTTTTGAATTTTTCTTGACGCATTGTGACGGGAGTTGTGAGTAGCACCACTTTTTCTTTTGGAATTTCTTCAAGCGCGGGTTTTATCGCTGGCTCAAGTCCAACGAATGGGGTTGAATATTTTTCTCGAAGCATTTGAATTCCAACATTTGTTGCAGTGTTGCAAGCAACGACAATTGCTTTGCAGTCATATTCAGTGAGTAATCTTTCGCTGAGAGCGAACACGCGTTTTTTAATAAAAGAGTTACTCTTGTTGCCATATGGAAAAAACTCTCTGTCACAAAGATAGACAAAGTTTTCATTCGGCAACAATCTTTTGCATTCACGAAGAACACTAAGACCTCCTGTGCCACTGTCGAATATTCCAATAGGTCTTGTATTTGGGTTCACCTAAACATAATATGAGCATTTGAGAGAATAGTGAATAAGTATTGGAAATACTTGCAACAACAAAAAAGCTATGGTATACTATAGTCAACAAAACTTAAAATTGAAACATGGTTCATGCGCTTTTTTGCGACTCTTCATGAAACAAACAGTTTCGCATGCTTAAAACACGAGAAACAAGACTTTCACTAAGGTTGGCATTTAGAATTCGCACAAATCCATATTCCTATTTTAAGTTTTGTTGACTCTAGGCACATCAAGCGCGAAGGAATTTAAACAAATGAACGAAATAAAATGCCCAAAATGTAATGAAAAATTTTCAATGGATGCTCAAGGATTTGCGAGCATTTTAAAACAAGTCAAAGACGAAGAGTTTGCAAAGGAGCTGGAAAAAGAACTCAAAATTAGACAGTTTGTCATTGCTCAAAAAAACGATAAAGAAAAAGCAGAACTCAGCGCTGAAAAAGAAAAAGAGATAGCCGAATTGAAAGGACAACTTAGCAAAGCGGAACTTGAAAAAAAACTTGCAGTCAGTGAAGCAATTTCAAAAATAGAAAAAGAAAGTTCGGATCTAAAAAATGAGCTTTCTTCGTCAAAAGCCCAATCACAAATCGAAATTGTTTCCTTGAAGGAAAGACATCAATTTGAACTAAAAGGAAAAGATGAGCTAATCGATCGCTACAAAGACATGAAAGCAAAACTCTCGACAAAATTGGTCGGAGAATCACTTGAACAACATTGCGAAACCGAGTTCAACAAACTTCGAATGACTGCATTCAAGAACGCGCAATTCGGAAAAGACAATGACCACAAGCAGGGAACAAAGGGCGATTATATCTATCGAGATTTTGACGAGAGCGGTAATGAAATCGTGTCAATTATGTTTGAGATGAAAAACGAAGAAGATTTGACTGCAACAAAAAAACGCAACGAAGACTTTTTTGACAAACTACACAAAGACAGAGTCGAAAAAAAATGCGAGTATGCTGTTTTGGTTTCGCTCCTTGAAATCGAAAACGAATTCTACAACGCTGGAATTGCGGATGTTTCGTTTCGCCATGAAAAAATGTATGTCATTCGTCCTCAGTGCTTCATTCCAATGATAACACTACTCAAAAACGCCGCTCAAAATTCAATGCACTACAAAAAAGAATTGGCATTAATTCGAGAGCAAAACATCGACATCGAAAATTTTGAGGACAGACTAAATAGCTATAAAGGCAAGGTTTCAGAAAAACACAGACTTGCAAATGAAAGGTTTCAAGAAGCAATCACTGAAATTGACAACACAATAATTCGTCTTGAAAAAGCAAAAGAAGCATTAATCACATCAGAAAAACATTTTAGAATTGCTGACCAAATGGGCGAAAAAGTCACAATAAAAACACTATCAAAAGGAAATCAAACCATGATCGACAAGTTTGAGCTTAATTAAGTGAAAGTTTAAAAGTGAAGTCAAAATTAATTTAGAAATTGTCCTCGTTAATGCTAATTTTTTTCTTTATGGGTGTCCTATTCAAACAACCTGCTTTTTTGGAAAATATTTAAAGAGATTTATTGTTTTTGCGGGCATCCCCGACCGACCGAACGGGTGATATGAAATAATGAACGAGTGGTAGGAGACGCCATCCTCTGCAAACAAAAATTTTATCAAATACTCATTTTGAAAACGCTGTGTGAAGTAGTATACCTAAATTTTTCTGTATTTGCAATCTTTGCATTATAAGTGCTTTGCAGCAATTGGGCTTTATGACGATACTGTTTTTCGATGTCGAAGACATTGGCAAACAACACCGCTACGTGACCGATTACGATTCAAAATGAAGTAAAAATAAAACAAATTTTTTCAACTTTCAACTTTAATTAAATTAATTTAGTCATCAGTCCCAAAATTTCATTTGGGACTATTCTTTTTATTGGAGAAAAGCCTTGGGCTCTTCTTTTTTCTTTTTTTTGTGAAGAAAGATTCGTTGTCAAAAGCTGAACCATTGGAGCAAGTTGCGGATTATCTTTCGAAAGACGTTGTTTAATTAATGATGTGACCATGTCATTCGAATCAGTTTTTCTATCCTTTGACATCATTTGCATAAGCATTGCACCCATCATATCTCCGCCCATGCTTGCTCCTCCAATGTTTGGAGTCTCGCTGTTTTGTTGAGAGTTGTTCGCTCCTCTGTTTAAAAAAAGTGGGAGTAAAGTATTTATATCCATATATCACTATTATATGCTCTTGTGAATATAATAGTAACGGAAACAAATAAAAAAAGGAGAACATTACATATCATGAAACAATTATCAAACTTTAACAAAAGCAACTTTAGTGAAGAAAAGCTTAAAAAAATAGCAGGCGATGTTGGAGATGCGGAAGAAAGGGTTCAAGAAGCATTTGAAAAATATTCAAAACTTGACGAAGACGGACTCATCAACGAACTGGTCAAAAAGGTGAGAACCCAACGAGCGGAAGGGACATATGATGGGGAGCAAATGAAATCATCAGTTGAATTTTTAAGACCACATTTGTCGCAAACGCAATATGAAAAACTTCACAATTTGATAACTCTTTTAAACTCCGAGGATATCTAGATGATTGATACTAAATGCGTTCTTTTCACGTCTGACAAAAAAGATTTTTTCACTTTGCGAAAAGAACTATCTTATCAAATAACGAACTCGTTTCCATTCATCAATGCTTATGGAGCGAGTGTTTCTTCGTGTGAAATTTCAAAATTGCAGTCCAACAAATTGATTCGTGCAATAGCATCTCACACCACTGTCAAGACTTGTTCGTTTCATCAAGAAGTCTATTTTCCTCATCAAAACCCCGAACTTGATGCATATTATGACAAAAAAAACTTTGGACAAGGAACAACTGTTGCGGTCATAGACACGGGAATAAGGCCACATGTCGATTTTTTCATGCCAAAAAACAGAGTGATTTTCAAGGATTTTGTCAATGGAATCAAATCTCCCTATGACGACAATGGCCATGGCACGGCAGTTGCTTCAATAATTGCGTCAAACGGACTAACAACAAAAAAAGAATTTCAAGGCATTGTCCCGAGAGCAAATATTATAGCACTCAAAGCAATTTCAAACAATGGCGAAGGCGGGGCATTTAAAATACTTGAAGCAATGCAGTGGATTTATTTAAATCGCAAAAAGCACAACATAAAAGTCGTTTGCATGTCTTTTGGGGCTGAGCCAATAACAGACGGAGTCGATCCATTGTCCGAAGGGGCGAGCGCACTTTGGAAGTCGGGAGTAGTGGTTGTGACTAGCGCGGGAAATTCAGGAGAGAAATCTGGAACAATAACTTCACCGGGAATATCGCGCGATGTCATAACAGTCGGAGGAGCTTGCAAAAATGAAAAGGGAGAAATTGGGCCTTGTGATTTTTCTTCTCGTGGAAGACTCGAAAAATCAACAAAGCCCGACATCATCGCTCATGCAAGAAACATAGCAACACTTCAAAAAAACGGTTGCATCCCTCAGAGCGGAACAAGCATGGCAGCACCAATTGTGGCTTCTGCATGCTGTTTAATGCTTCAAAAAAATCCACGCTTGAGTCCAAATCGTGTTAAAGAACTACTTTTAAAAAATGCAAAAGCTCTTCCATACCCCAAAAATGAAGTCGGGCAAGGAATGTTGAGTTTGGATTTTATTGATGAAATTTAATCTAGGAAACGCTAGTTGTGGTTTAATATTAATTGAAATAATCTTGAAGTTGGTGCGACACTAAAACACTGCGAGTGACATGAAGTATTCCTTTATTGCATGGGCGAATCTTCCATGTTATTAAGCTTATTTGGCAATTTTCAATTTCAACACCCGTTATTGCTTCGGGATGAATTCCAGAGCCACAGTTCACATAAAAACTTTTCTCGGGACCATTCATCGTTGGACGATGAGTGTGTCCAAAAATAGATAAAAGTCTGTTTTTGTTTGCCCACTTTGACAATCGGAAACTGATTTTATTTTTTTTCTTGAAATTTCTTGCTGGACGCGTTGGATCTGCAAAGCCTGTTAGTTGAAGAGGTTTCCAAATATATCTGACCAAAAATCGTCCTAGCCACCATAGCTGGTCATTGATTAGGTCACCTTGATGACCATGTGTGAGAAAAATGTGTTGGTTACTATTGGATGAGTGTTGCAAGACAAGTGCTTCGGGAATGCCTAGTTTGCGGTTGGATTTGTCGTGATTTCCAAAAATGCGAAAAAAACGTCTTTTGTCTTTCATGCTTTCAAACATATCATAAATTTCATGATATGTTTCTTTAATGCGAATCATGTGTCTGTTTTCCCACAATTCTTCACCGTCACCAATCTCAAAAAAGGTAAAGCCATTTTCTGAATAGTGGTCAAGAGCGTGCAAAAAAATATTTTGATTTCTTGCAAATTCATCCGCCACACCACCCTCACCACGGTGAGCGTCGCTCATAAACACCATTTTTGAATCATCATTGAAAGGTATTCTTGTTGCATTGTTAAAAAGAGAAGTTAATTTTTTTTGTGTGAACATGTAATATAATATGAGCATATGATGTAATAAATTCATTAAAACTTCTACATACAAATTGGCCGACTAGATTGGTTTTTGTGTGTAGGAGTTTTTTATTATGCCAAATTATATACTAATTCCCTTAATCATTCTTGCGGTTATTCTCGTGTTTGCTTTGTTTATCACAATATCAGTAGTCAGAGGAAAACGATTGGCAAGAAGATTTAAGAATGGACTGAAAAAAGTTGACGAAAGATTTCGCAACTGTGGAAAGGATTGTGAATGTCCTAGCATTCCATGGAATATTGATGCAAGAAGAACGAGTTGCAATGAAGATTTTCACACTGCGAATGATAATGTTATCAGAATGTGTGACAGATTCAGTGACAAGTTTATTGGCAAAAAAATATGCTTGGATTGCGACAGGTTGCAATGCCAACAAGACTTTGCAGACAAAATTGCAGACAAAGATTTAGGTTTTGCCTACTCAGGATTTAAATATGACGCTTTTGGGAATATTTTTTTCGCCGCGAAAGATGCTTTTCAACGTCGTTTTGGTTATTCTCGTTTGTATGACAGGCTCGCACCATGGATTGGACTTGTCATTGACAGTGAGCCAGTGCAATTTCGCCATGACAACAAATGGTGGAAAATTGAACTTTGGAAGGGTCAATATGGAATGACTACAGGTGCAGAAGTTGGATTCTATGTTAGAGACCATCGAAGAAGACGAGGTCTTTATCAGAGCGTTAAGGATTGCGACATGATTGACATGGAGTTTGTTCTTCGAAGAAACAATCGCCCGATTATGCAAAGACAAGGAAGGTCATGGTGGCTCACAGGCTTTGTTCTTGGAGTGCATTCACGTCTTCGTGAATTAGACATG
>WQSV01000062.1 GCA_009787685.1 Bacillota bacterium | reverse complement strand
TCTCCGACAAAAGGATTGAAAATCCTTGACAAGGGCTTTCAGCCCATTTGTGAGAGATTGTTTTTACTAAAAATTCTCCGACAAAGGCATCGAAGATACTCGATAAGGGTCTTCGACCCTCTTGACGAAGAGTGCGAATGCAAGCAGAATCCTATAAACCAGTCGAAGACTGTTGACAAGCATCTTCGACCCTCTTGACGGAGATTGCTAGTCAAGCAGAACCCAACAGAACAGTTGAAAACTGTTGATAATGGTCTTTGACCCTTCTGTGAGAGATTGCTATTACTAGAACTTTTCCGACAAAGGCATCAAGGATGCTTGACATGGTTTTTCAACCCTCTGTTGGAGAATTTCCAGAAGAAGCAGTTTCCGACAAGGGGGTTGAAAACCCTTGACGAGGGTCTTCGACCCGTTTGATGCTGAATGCAAGCAGAACCCGACAAAGCAGTCGAAGACTGTTGACAAACTTCACTTGCTCCCAACCTGCCTATTTTGGAATCAATGTCGTGGACGGAATGAAAGCATTAACGGACACATCTCAATTTTAACAAATGATATTTCTCAAAAAACTAAAACTCAAAATTATGGATCCGCCAGACCCGGAGGAGATTGTTCTCAAAATTGGCAAAAGAAGCATCATTTTGGTGGTTGGTTTTTTGCTTGCGATTATTATTGCGGTTGGAATTTTGACATTTGTCATTACCCCGGGAGCATTTCAAATTTGTCCCTACACTGGCGAAATAATAGAAGGCTCTTTTGAATTTTTACCCTACAGTCCAACAAGGCTTTCTCCATGGCGTTGGTTCACCGCTCCATTTGAAGTTCTTTTTGATGGGTTTGGAATTCTCCACGGACTCATCGCGTTCATTCTCATTGCTGGAGGCGCTCTCAACATCGTCATTAAAAGTGATGGAATGAAAGCACTCATGACAATATTAGTCAAAAAATTTAAAAAAGCAAAATACTCTCTTATTTGGGCAACGACACTTTTTTTCATGCTGTTCGCCGCATTCTTCGGGATTTTTGAAGAGGGAATAATGCTTCTTCCAATGATGTTGATTTTGGCAAAATTCATGGGTTGGAAAAAAGAAGTTGGACTAATGATTTGCTTATTGGCACTCGGAGTTGGGTTCATGATGGATTTAACAAACCCATTCACCATTGGCCTTGCTTCAAACATCGCAGGAATTAGTGTTATCGATGGAATTTGGTTTCGTCTAATCGGATTTATTATTCTTTGGGTTGCGACATCTTCGTTTATCGTTTGGTATGCAAAGAGAAAAGGAAAAGGGGAGATTGCTGGCGGTGGTGGACTTGCGTCAAAACTAGGGATGATTCATCCTGTCCACAATGACACCTCAAGGGGCAATCTTTTTTCTCTCACCCAAGAGAACAAACGAAAAGCACGCATATTCGGATTCTTCTTCATTTCACTTCTTGTCGTCATGATTGTTGCGGGTGCCGTTCCATTTTTTTCGAGTTTCTTGATTGAAATCATTGCAGGCTCGTTCCTAGTTGGAGCTTTTATTGCGGGCTTTCTTGTTATTCGAAGTCTAAAAAAAGTTGGCAAATATTTCCTTCAAGGTGTAATCGCGATGAGTCCCGCGGTCTTCATTATTATGATGGCACAAGCAATAACGTTCATTGCTGACCGTGGAAACATTCTGCATCCGCTCATCTTCAACCTCTCAAACGGACTATCTGATGTCAGCCCCTATGTCGCAGCATTAACAGTCTTTGGAATCGTCATGCTGACAAATTTCTTCATTCCATCGGGTTCGGCAAAAGTTATGTTGTTGTTGCCTCTCCTTCTTGCAATCAATTTGCCAATTTCATCACAAGTCATCATACTTGCTTTTATTTTTGGCGACTCATTTAAAAATGTCATCTTTCCAGCGAATCCGCCACTACTCATCGCTCTCGGTCTCTCCGGCATATCCTATGGAGCATGGTTCAAAAAAACAATATTTTTCCAACTTTGCATCACCAGCTTCTTGCTGGGTTTCTTGATGATAGCTGTTGCAATAGGGTATTAATTAATAGTGTCTAGTTTTTTAGTGTCCATATCACAACGGAGGTCAAATCAAGTTTGACCTCCGTTGTGCATTTTGTTTCTTGATTTGTAATTTGCCACGGAGATGATGTTGATTTGCAATTTGCCAAAGGTCAAAATAAAATAAAATTTTTTCAAAAAATCCTTGACAAGGAACAAGATATGATGTATAATCATATTAATATCAGATGATAACAATATCAATTCTGCTATTTTTAGAAAAGTCTAACAAAGGGATCAAAGCCCTATTGACAGACAATAGCCATTAAAAGGAGAAGTCAACACTTTATGAAAAAATTGAAAATCATTTTACTAAGCCTAGTGATGACAGCACTGCTAATCACATCTGTCGTCATGCTTTCAGCTTGTGGCGGACGCCATGATGTCACAATCAACACACCTAGTGAGGAAGTGTTCGGTCGTGTCAACAATTTTGTTGTTCGCGACGGGGATACTATTTTGACTGGAGTTTCACAAGTGAGAAACGGAACGCGAATCACCATTTCATGGGATGAAGACGGTTTGATGTTTGCGAATGCGTTTCTCTACATCAACAACTCTCGCAGAGTTGGTTTTGACAACGGCGGAGAAGTTCGCGTTAATCAAGACATGAATATTGAAGTGAGAATTTTTGCCGACAATTGGCAACTCTCTGGTTGGATAACTTCAATTATCCTTGCTCTTCCAAGCCCTGAAGATGTTCAACTTTCACATATGTCGACGATTCGCGAAGTGGAAGAGTTGCTTAATGGACTTTCTTCATCTCAAAGAGCCTATGTTCACGCGAACACTCAAAATCGCTTTGGCAACATTTTAACAGCTTTGACAAACCACATTGAAGCTCCGGGATTCATCGCTCAAGTCAAACAACTTGTCTTGGCTCTTAATCCGAATGGAAACACTCCAGCAGAAATCGGTGACGCAAGGACTGCAAGAGATGCTCTTTTTGCTCTGACTCCACAAGCAATTTCAACACTGGACGAAGCAACCCACAATGAGTTAATTTCAATTGTTAACGCTGCGATTCAAAGAGTAATCACTATTTTAATTGCTCCAGCGCAAGACATGATTGAGTATCTTCGTTCTCTCTACCTCAATGTCAATGTTGATGTTGGAGGAATTGACCACCTTTTAATCGCGGTTTCGGGACTAATTTTTAACGAAGAAACAACAGGAACAATCAGAGTCTTTGAAAGCACATTTGCTCCATCAAACAACAATGGAGTCGTTCGTCATGACTATTTTGAGTTCTTTGGAAACGCATGGGGAATGAATTTGCTTCAATCTTTTATCGTTGAAAATGACCCAATTCAAATTAATGCAATAACATATGAAGAAGAGTATGACCTCGATGAACTTCTTGCCGAACTTCATCGCCATGGTTTTGCCGTGAGGGTTCAAGACGTCACAAGAAGAAGAGACGTCATTGTTGTTAATGTTTCAGGAGAATTCAATCAAAACCCAATGAATCTTGAATTCCGAATCTATGAAAGCCAAGGGATGAGATGGTTGTCTCGTCAATATGAACAATTTGACGAAGCAGTCAGAAACATTGCAATTCGCGGAACTGGCGAAGAAGTCGAAATTTTTCATGACTTTTTCTATTATGCTGGACTATGGCCAACAATGAGAAACATGCCTCAAAGAGTCAGAAGAATAGTGACTCTTGGAATTAACCCATCGAATTATATTGAATATCTTGCACTTCGCGTTGGATATCTTTTCCCAACAGCTGACAACAACATTGGACTCGGCTGGACGAACAGAGAATATCTTGCTAACACATTCGCTCCTCAAGCAATCGTCATCAGAGAGTGTTTTGTTTTTGAAAATGAATACGGTGAACTTCGCGGAATGTATGCAGTCCAATTTGTTTGGCGCGCGGTCTATGGCCAAGGAGCAAGAGTTTTCTATGGAAGAAGTAATGCTGGCGGAAGAACGGGTGGAAGAATTCTCACAATTGAGAATTCAAATTTTGCAATTTCAATTGAGCATGAAGCTCCAATCACTCAAACAAGAAGAGAAGGACTTTATGACTTCCAATATTTCATGCTCTACACAAATGGCATTTGGTCTGTCAGAAGCGATATGATGATGAAGGGCTACTTGAGGTTGCAATTTTCGTATCTTTGGAGATATCGCGCAGAACACCCAAATCCAGACTTTGTGGCATTTATCAACTTCCTCAAAGCTCATCCAGATTTTTCTGACACAGTTGGAGAAAGACAAAGAAGTGGAGCGCACTACCTTTATGTTGAGGGAGTCATTGACGAATTTGTTGAACTAGTAATTTGGGAATATCGACGCATGGAATTCAGCGTCTATGGAAACACGGTGATGCTTTCACAACCACAACAAGCGGTTCAAACATCAACTTGGACACCACTTAGAAATGTTGACGCGGGTGCATGGGAGTGGACACTTTCAACTCCATTAACAATGATCCACTTTATCAATGGCTATGTCGATGTTGTCATTGACTATGAGTCGGATTTTGGAACTCTCGCAGTCCATACTGGCGGACTTTTTGGCATTCGTTATTTCGTTGTCTATGGCGAGGAATACATGCCACATTTTTCGCCAACAATTTGGGGTGGTGGAGACTTTTATGGTTTCTTCGTTTGGTGTGCTGACTCAGTTGGTTTTGCAGACTGCGGAAACGAAGATTGCACACATTGCGGTTATCTCTACTCAATTCGCGATGAACATGCTGACATTGAATTCTTCAAAGGACTCCTTGTTCAAGCATTGCTCGCTGATCAATATGCCCCAACCTATGCCGAGGCAAGAGTTTTGGCAGGGCGCATGATTGAATTTTATAGAAGCTTTGGTTTCTCTGTCGACCACAGTTGGAGTGATGGAGGAAGTCTTGAGGGAGCATATATTTCTGCTCATGGGGATTATGCACTGTTTGGGGTTCATGAATATTATCTTGAAGAAATTTTCACAGAACACGTCAGAGGCGGATTCTTCACCATCAATTCGGACATTTGGAGAGAACAATCACTTATCCACAACCAAAGAGTCGTTTCAAGATTCAGTGACTACCATGCGATTTGGACAATGTATTCATTGCATGAACATCACCAAGAATCATTAATATTCCTAAGACGCATTCGCGGACAACTCAACTATGCTCCAGTCTTCCGTTCCTCGCATTATCGCATTGAACAACACATGGCAGACGGGGAATACAATTTCTGGTATATTTTGGTTCACACCCCGGGAGAACTCCACAGAAATCCTTTTGTTAATGATCCTGAGCATTCGCAGTATTATGTTGAAGGAATATTCATGATGGACATTGAAGATTTCATCGAGCATTTGTTTGATGCTGCGATGACTGCTTGGGAAGAATATCGAATCAATGGAAATCAAGATGCAAGATTCGGGCCATTAGTAGAGTTCATGATGCAACACGGATTGTTGACCTATGAGCAAGCAATCAGAAGATTTGCTGAAACATGGGCAAGTAGCTATGCCGATGTTCAATATATTGTTTCTGGAAGATATATGGGAGCGTTCAGCGAAACCTATGGAATGATTTGGAACTATCACACTGTTGAACAAGAAGTCGCGTTTGAAGGATTTTATATCTATTCTCTCTATGCATTCAATGTTTGGCAGGATTTGAGGGCTGCGGGACTAATTCATCACTGGAACACAGTTGCATTCTACACCGTTGGTCAGTTCTATTTCCAAAGAATATTTGGAGCAACTGTTCAACATCAAGAAGGAGTGTCAGTAAGCGAATGGGGCTTTGCCTATGAAGTCATGTATGCGAGAAATTTCCATCTCGATTGTGACTATTGCGAAAATTCTCCATGCAGATGTTGTGATGTTGATGAAGATGCCGATATTTGCATGTGCCCTGTTAACATAATTGGAGTTTCAATAAGAGGTGATGGCTACGCTGTTGGACATAATCCATATTATGGCGGATTCACTCTCGACAGACTTGCAACTCATGCAACTTTTAGTGTCAACATTTGGGCAGAAGGAATTTGGCCTCCAAACTTGACTCCGAACCTAGTTGAGCATTCAATTTTATGGACTATCACAGGCGACGCAGCGACATATGAAGTGATTAACAATGGAAGAAACATTGTGATTTCAAGAATTCAAGGTGAATATGGCAGGGTCTATGTGACTGTCACAATCACATTGGCAGGAGAAACTTTCATTGCTACTATTTGGGTGGACATCACCGATGATTGTCCTTGCGCAAGTTGCTGGCGCTATGGTTGCACTTGCGAAATGGACGGACTTTGCGGTTGCGAGCAATGTCAGTGTGAAAGCGATGTTATCTTGTGTAATTGTTCAGGCGAAGTTTGCGATGAACATGGTTGCAATTGTGGTGAAATGTTCGGAGTTTGCGATGCTGATAATTGTCAATGTGAAGGCGGAACAGGAGGTTGCAGAGCTTGCTCATGTGAAAACGAGTGTAATTGCGTAAACGGAAACTGTCACACTTTCTGCACTTGCACTCTGGCAAACAGTCCAATAACAAAACCAGATCCAAGCTGTTGCTAGAAAAAAGGGGTCTGACCCTTCTGACGGAGAAGTGCTGTTATCTGGAATTCTTCAACAACGATAAAATTATTCGGGTTTATCATTCTTCACATTTTAAAAACACTAATCAAAATTGTAAGGGGTGGCATCGCGAGACCGAATAATCAAAACTCAAAAAACCCCTCAAAAGGAGAAACAAAAAATAATGAAAAAAACTATCAAAAAACTATCATTAGTCCTAATATTAGCCCTATTTCTTTCATTAAGCATGTTTATGTTTGTTGCATGTGATGACTATGAAGAAATGGCTCAAGACTTCATTGTGTCGTGGAATGTGTCAGCAAATGATTCACTTGAGGTAATCGCGGGCGTTGTCGGTCGTGAAACGATTTCAAATGGCGACTATGTCGAAAGAGGTTCAAATGTTCGTTTCATGTGGAGCGGAGCAGAATCTCAGCGCGTTGAAATAAGAAATGGCGCGACTCTTTTCCACTCCCATGCGGGAGACGGACAATGGGACATGAGAAATGTCACTGGAAACATCACTGTGACATTTCAAACGGCTGAAAACTCATTCGATGTGATTTCTCATCAAGAAGCATGGCACAAAATCAACTATGGCGAAAATGTAGTTATTGTCGACACCCGCTCTCACTCGGAATGGATTTACTCAAGAGTGCCAAATTCAGTCTTGCTTCCCTATGACAACTATGTCGAGTTCTATGCCCCGATTCTTTTGCCAGACAGAAGCGCAACAATCTTGGTCTATTGCAGAACAGGAAGAAGAAGTTTGGTTGTTTCCGACATCTTGGTTGAACTTGGCTATGTTAATGTTTTTGAATTCGGAGGAATTGAAGAATGGAGGGGCTATAACCCTCGTCACCCATCTCCACCGCCAGCAGACTCGGACTATCGTCTCCCATGGCCGTTTGCGCTCGTTCAAGGTTGTCCAGATTGCGGATATTTTCCGTCAAGATGTTGTCCAGTCTATGAAGGAGAGTTGTGTGAGTGTCCCGTGGCACCAGTTGGGCAAGTAAGAATTAACCTCAGTATTGTGAACGAACTTCCGGGTTGGTTGTTGCAATCAAACGCGGTAACATTCCAAATCAGAAATCAAAATAATGACATTGTCCGTTTCAACAGAGTCTCTCATTGGGTCTAC
>WQSV01000061.1 GCA_009787685.1 Bacillota bacterium | reverse complement strand
CAAAATGTCGAAATTCCATATGGCTTTGTTGCGGGCGAGGGGACAATTTTGCGCCACATCAATTTGCCCGAAAATTGGATTTGGCATGAAGACTATCAAGACAATGATGTCGGACTCTATGGAGTTCGTTCATTTCCCGCTTTCTACACACGAAACAAAAACTTTAACACAGTCACTAGAAACATCTATGTCACGGTTGTCGAAAAGGTTCAAAATGAGGTTGAATTTGTTCAAGTGTCAGCTGGACTTAATTCCGTTTCAGGTGCTGCCCACACCATAGCGCTTGACTCGCGTGGACGCGTTTGGACATGGGGAAGAAACAATTTTGGTCAGCTTGGAAACGGTCAGGTGGTGAATCAAAGCACTCTTGCTCCAACAATGATAATTGAATGCGAAAATCTTTTTTCGCTTCCGAGAATGGTTTTTGTTGCGGCTGGCGGACAAAGCTTTAATGTCACTATTGACTACCGTGGCAGAATGTGGACATGGGGATGGCAGTGGGGCGACCAGTCTGGTGGACAGCCAAGAATCCAGTCTCGTCCTATGCTTATTGAAAATTCACAGATTGAGGGAGTGATGCCCGAAATCCAATATGTCACGACTGGAGGCTCTTTTGCAACTGCACTTGATGTTTATGGAAGACTTTGGTCATGGGGCTCTGTCCTTAATGGTCAGCTTGGAGGTAGTTCTTCATGGCACGGACTGAATCCGTCAAGAATAATCTACACTTATTACTTGGAAAAAATGCCAAAAATCAAGAGGGTTTTGTCAAGTCATAACCACACTTTGGCGATATGCGAGGACGGAAGAATTCTTGCGTGGGGAAATAATTCTGGCGGAATTGGCGATGGAACAAATGAGAACAGATTGCGCCCAGTATTCATTGAATTATGCTATTATGAATATGAATTGCCACGATTCAAAGACCTTGCAACGGCTCAAACGACTAGCATTGCGCTTGATGAATACGGAAGAATTTGGACATGGGGGTCAAATTCAAATAGCGTTTTGGGGCAAGGGGACTACGCAGTAAACACGAGGAGTCCGAGAATGCTTGTCTATGGACGAGTGGGCGATGACGAGGTTTCGCTGCCATATTTTGAAGCAATTTCGGGAAATCGAAGCGCCCATATTTTTGCGGTTGATGAAGCGGGAAGCACTTGGGGTTGGGGAGGAAATGGAAGCGGTCAAATTGGCAATGGAAACCAAAACAGCCAAAGCATGCCAACAAAGGTCAACCACGGCATCACAAATCCGAGGCAAGTTTTTGCAACATGGGGAGTAAGTTTCATTATTGACGAGGACGGCAAAATTTGGTCATGGGGCAACAATGATGACGGAAGACTGGGCTGCGGCACAGCAATTTTCAGAACCTCTCCACAAAGACTAACCGTTATGGTCTGGGAAATTGAAGAAAATGATGATTAGTTTTTTTGTCAATTAGTCTTCGACGGCGTTTCGCGCGTGAAGAGGATTCAATCGACGGCTTCTTGGGCGGCAATTTTTTGTCGCCCTTTTTTTAATGTAATTCTCATTTGCAGAATGCTTGACAAGTTGTCAAAAATCTGCTAAGCTATTTATAGTCTATATTAAAACAGTCGAAAAGGGACAAGTGTCAAAAAGGAGCAGAAAACGAATGAAACAAAGAATTTTAGTTGTCGAAGATGAGCAAAAGCTCGCAAGACTTCTCTCGCTTGAATTGGAGCATGAGGGGTATGAAGTTGTTTGCGCCCACGATGGGAAAGAGGGATTGGACTATGCGCTCAAAGAAAATTTTTGTCTCATAGTCCTCGACATAATGCTCCCGTCTCTTAATGGTATTGAGGTTTTAAGACGCTTGAGGGCGGAAAAGAACACGCCTGTCATCATCTTGACAGCGCGTGACGAGTTGCAGGACAAAGTTTCAGGTCTAGACCTCGGGGCAAATGACTACATGACGAAACCATTCGCAACAGAAGAATTGCTCGCAAGAATTCGTGCAAATATTAAGAAAGGGCAACCAGCGAAACTCTACACTCACAAAGACCTTGTCATTGACGTGACAAGTAGGCTTGTGACCTATCGCGGAAAAACAATTGACCTCACAAAAAAAGAATTTGATCTGTTGTTGTTTTTGATGGAAAACAAAAACATGGTCATCTCACGCGAAAAAATTCTTGACACTGTCTGGGGTTATGACTACCATGGCAACACCAATGTTGCTGATGTCTATGTCAGATACCTTAGAAGCAAAATAGACGAAAAATTCGAAGTCAATCTCATCGAAACTGTGAGAGGGGCGGGATATATTATTAGGAATTAAGAATAATCTAAAAATGAAAATTAAGGATGAAATTAGTTTAACAACAATTTTCAGTTTTCGTCTTTTAACTTTTATTTAGAATGAAAAAATGAGCGAATTCAAAACAAAAGAACTTGTTGAAGATACAATCAAGGAAATAAAAAAAGAACAAAAAGAAAGACGTGTCGACAATCGAAAAAAAGCACGTTTTATTTTGGCATTGAAAATAATATTTTTCCCATTCTTCGGAATTCATTTTCTTGTCGTCAAGTTCAACGCTTATTTCAAATTGCGTTTGACAACGAAAATGATGATTGTTTTCACGGTCGGATTTTCTCATGCAATTGCATTTTTTATCGTTTTCAACACTATTCTTATTCAGCGTCATCTCGCGAGTCTAGATGTTGAGTCAGAATATTATACGGCATTTTTGACATTCTTGATTTATGGTAATGTCACATTTGGTGGTGCATTCGTTGGGCTCTTCGTTGGACTCGTTCTTGCGGTTGCAACAATGATGCTTCGTCCTATTCGAAAAATATCAAAGAAAATCGACACAATCACAACAGAAGACCTTTCTGAAAGAATCGATGCAATTGACACTCAAGACGAACTCCTTGACCTTGCCACAAAAATAAACAAAATGCTAGACGACATTGAAGATGTTTTCAAGCGCCAAAACCACTTTGTTGGGGATGCGTCCCACGAGCTTAAAACTCCGCTTGCCGTTATTTCGGGCTATGCAAGTCTGCTCAAAAGATGGGGAAGAGAGAAAGAAGATGTTTTAGAAGAAGGGATTGACAACATATTAAAAGAGTCGGAAAACATGAGAAGAATAATCGAGCAACTTCTCCTGCTTGCTCGTCTTGGAAACATGAATATGTCAAAGACCGAGTTCGATCTCAAAGAAGAATTGAAGTCAATGGCATATGACTATCGCATGATAACAGCCAACCATGAAATCAGTTTTGTTTGCGATCACGATGATGTCATCTTGACTGCCGACAAAGAATTGTTTTTATTATCAGTCAGAGCTTTTGTTGACAATGCAATAAAATACACACCCGTTGGTGGAAGTATTTGCATCAATTGTGACACAAACGATGATGACGAAACAGTCATTGTTTCAGTTCAAGACACAGGAATTGGTGTTGCAAAAGAAGACCTCTCAAGAATATTTGACCGCTTCTATCGTGTCGATAAAGCAAGAGGACGAGAAACAGGTTCATCTGGGCTAGGGCTTGCAATAGCAAAACAGATCGTCACAATGATGGGCGGAACAATACATGTCTATTCAACCGTAGGCATAGGCTCAAACTTCATGATAGAATTGAACATGGAATAGTTGAATTGATTTTGCAATATTGGAGATCTGTTTGAGAAGTCAACTAATAATTCAAGAGAGAATATTATCTAGGGAACGCCACTCTTAACATTCTAAAAAGCATATATTATTGAGTGCCGAAGATGAAGTTCTTTCAAATATAAACTCACCGTTCACTTTTTTTCCACTAGTTTTGTGATTAGGTTTCCATGTTTCGCAACCAAAAAAGGACGCACAACGCGTCCTTTTTATTATTTTTATACTCACATTATTATTTTTATACTCACAACTTTTTAATCGTTGTTTTCCCAGACAAAAAGGTTGAAAATTCTACTTCTTCTTTCTAAACAGCCACATGATGTTTTTCTTTCTTGCGGTGGTTGTTCTTGGAATATCTTGAATTGGAATTGCGCTTTCAACGTTTTCAATATCAAGGTCGTTTGTTGTCGGTTTCACCAGTTCAAGTGGTTGAGACTCAAGGTGTCTCATGACCCTGAGTTTTTCCCTCTCGTTTGAGCCACCGATTTTGTTTCTCTCGTTCGAGGCTCCGACTTTGTTTCGCTCATTCGAGTTTCTTGGATACGTCATCGGCGATGTTGCAGATCTCGTCCCTCGAACACCATAGAGGCCATTTTTCATTTGCGAAACATTTTGATAACGGTTTTTCGCATAGACCGCGATTGACTTAATCAGCGAACTCTCTTGTGCAAGAGTGATAACCGCACCCTTTTCGCTTGGTTTGATTAAAGTGTCTTTATACATTCTTTGAATGCTTTCGGGTGGCAATTGTCCAGTTATGCAATAGTAGATGGTGACGCCCAAGGCATAAACATCTGTCCAAGGACCTTGTTCACCATGAATTCGATATTGTTCTTCAGGGGCAAAGCCTTGTTTTAAGACAATCGAGAGCGACTTTCCGTCAAGATTGGATTGCTTTGCCGCTCCAAAGTCAATAAGTTTGACATTATTGTCTTTTGTTATTAAAATGTTGTCTGGAGAAATGTCTCTGTGAACAAGTCCAAGTTCATGAACTTTAACAAGACTGTCCATAACAGGTCGCAGTATTTCCAAAACTTCGTCGCAAGACAGCTTGCCGTTTTTTCTTTGAACATATTTTTTGAGTGATATTCCATCCAAAAACTCCATAACAATATATGCTGTTCCATTTGCCGAAAAAAAGTCGCGAACACTCACTATGCCAGAGAGAGTTTTGATTTTTGCAAGCATTTTCGCTTCTTCAATGAATCTTTTCAGTCCGCGATTTGATGCCGCTTGGTTTTGTTTTGAGTTGATGATGACTTGGTTTGACTTTGGAATTCTGTTGACATAGCCCGAAGGGTAGTATTCTTTTATTGCAACTTTTTGAGCATTCGTCAAATCCCATGCCATGTAGGTTATTCCAAATCCGCCTTCTCCAATAACTTTGTAAATGAGATATTTATTGTTGAGAAGCGTTCTTTGTGGAAGGTGATGGGGGAGACCGGGGGAGTCATCTGCGTGCTTTTTGCACGAAAGACAGACCCTAAACGCGTCAAGGTCACCAAAACAAAACATACAAATATTCTTATTAGTTCTAACTCTTTCCATTTTTAATTTCAATGCACAATTCACAATGCGTAATGCACAATGATTGCTATAGTTTTTTTGATTTTGACAAATCTGAAGACGGTTATTTTATTGCTTTCCTTCTAAAAAGGGCGATTCCGCCAACAGTTGCTGCAATGATATAGAAGAATGAAATTCCAATTGCAAGACCAACGTTTCTTCCAGACAATGTCGCCATGTTAGAATGCAAAAATTCTCTAATCGAATGAGGGAAAATCATTAAAATGGCTTCTGCTGCCACAGGGTTGAGCATTCCAAGCACCATCGAAACCATCAATGAGATGAAAGTTAGTCCATAAACAATTGCGATATTAATAACTATGCCACCAGCATTAGATTTTATGTTCATTGAGACAAAAACCATAATTGAAATCATCGCGACATAAATCGGGACGAACAAAAGAAATACCCAGCCAGTGTTTTCGTGGAAGAAAAATCCTCCAAAAGCGATTCTTGCTCCAAGAATAATCATTGCATAAAAAACAACAAAGAAAATTGCTCCGATGGCAAGAGACAAAGTAAGAGCCGAAAAATATATTTTCTCTCTTGAATTGCCCGCAGTGATTTTGTTTCGAAAAGTGTTATAAGAATAATCGCTTCCAACAAAAATTGAAACAGCAATTGCCATGACTATCCCGGGCCCCATCATAAACAAAAACAGAGGAAAGCCAGTTTGAGCAAAAGCATAATAAGTCTCACTGTCCCCCTCAAGAAGTCGAATGAGACTGAAAATCACCGTCATTAAGGCGATATAGCCAAAAGACACAGCCAGCAAAATATACAATGCTTTGCCACGAAAAATTCTTCTAAAATCCGCTTTTATCAAATTAAAATGTTTCATAGTTATTTATTAGTTGAGGGAAGGTGGGCGAAAATAGGAGCTAAGTTTATCAAATCGTGTCATTAGTGTCCACACTTTTAATGAGATTAATGAAATAATCTTCAAGCCCATGCTCTTGTTTGTTGATGTTGGTTATGACAATTTTATTATCGTTCGCAACTTGCAAAATTTGAGACATCGTCTGGTCGTTTCCTTGAACTTCGACACTAGCTCCATTTAGTTGAACAGGGAAGTCCTTTTCCAGTTTCGACACCAACAATTGTGCGTTTAAGCACTCAACAGAAATAACAGTCTTGCATGAATCAAAAACTTCTTGCGCACTCGCTTCTTTAAGGAGTTTTCCTTTGTGAATGAATCCATAGCAAGTTGCGAATTTTGAAAGTTCTGTCAAAATATGACTTGAAATCAAAATAGTTATTCCCATCTCTTTATTGAGATGCAAAAGAAGATTTCGAATCTCAATAATACCCTCCGGGTCAAGTCCGTTTGTTGGTTCGTCCAAAAGCATTAATTTCGGCTCAACAACAAGCGCCATTGCAATGCCAAGTCGTTGCCTCATTCCAAGAGAAAAGCTATTTGCTTTCTTTTTTGAAGTCGGATCAAGCCCAACGAGTTTCAAGAGTCTCTCAGGATTGTCCGCAATCGGAATGTTTGCAATTGTGCATTGAACTTTGAGATTGTCAACCGCACTCATATTCAAATATATCGATGGAGTTTCAACCATTGAGCTAATTCTTTTTTCGGCATCAACACTTTGAAAAAAGCTTTGCTTAAATTCTTCTCCAAACAATTTGAATGTCCCCGATGTTGGGCGAACCAATTGAGTGATTAAACGAATAAGAGTGGTCTTGCCCGAGCCGTTGAGCCCAACAAAACCATAAATATCGCCTTTGTTTACTGTCATGCTAACGCCATCCACAGCATTTTGAGTGCCATAGGTTTTTGTTAGATCAAATGTTTCTAGTATTTTTTCCATAAAAAAATATTGAATATTGAATATGTGTTGTCAAATCTATTTTTTTGTCTTCACCTATTCAATATTCAATGGTTATTACTCCACCACCTTAACAACAATAGCTGAGTAGTTGTCATTATATCTTTGAACTCTTGACAAGAGTCTCAATTCCATTCTATCAAGTGCTTCAGAGGGAAGAGACGATATTTGCAAATCGTGTTCCATTTCGTCTTCATAGACATATTCCCAAAATCCGTCAGTGCAGAGAATGAACGCATCACCAACAGCAAGCGGTTCGCTGATTTCATGGAAATCAGGAGGAATGTAGTAATCTGAACCTAAAACTCTTGTCAGTTTGTTTTGGTCTTTGTGGGTTCTAATGTCACGCAAAGTGATCTGACCTTGCTCAACTGCAACTTGCGAAAGAGAATGGTCAAGAGTTTGGTGTTGAAGTTTGTTGTTTTTGAAAAAATAAACTCTTGAGTCTCCAATGTGCCCAATAATAGAATTCTTTGCATTAGTCGCAACCGCCGCGATTGTTGTGCATGACGAAGAGATGCGTGGATTTTGCGATTTGAACGCCAGAATGTTTTCGTGACTCTCTCTTATGTAGGATTCAAAAAAATCTTTCTTGACCGCTCTGTCACTGTCAAGAGATGCTATTTTTTCAAAATCGCCAATGACTTTTTCAGCACACATGCGAGAAGCAACTTCACTTCCAACATATGATCCCAAGCCATCGCACGCAACAAAACAAGCACCTTTCTCATCCATCATAGTGCTAAGAACATAATCTTGATTGTAGTC
>WQSV01000060.1 GCA_009787685.1 Bacillota bacterium | reverse complement strand
TACTAGAAATTCCCTAACAAGAGGATCGAAGACCCTTGTCAAGCATCTTTGATGCCTTTGTCGGAGAAGTTCAAGTAATAGCAATTTCCTTCAAAAGGGCTGAAAGCCCTTGTCAACAGTCTTCGACTGGTTTGTCGGGTTCTGCGTATATTTGCACTCTCCGTCAAGAGGGTCGAAGACCCTTGTCAACAGTTTCCAACTGTTCTGTCGGATTCTGCTTATATTAGCGCTCAGCATCAAGAGGGTCGGGGACCCTTGGTAAAGCATCTTTGATACTTTTGTTAGAAATTGCTATTACTAGAAATTCTCCAACAAGAGGGTCGAGGACCATTGTAGATTCTAAAGGTTTGTTATTCTTCGTCAAACGTGTCTGTTTCTGTTTCGATTTCTTCTTGGACTACTGGGATGTTTTTGCCAAGAAGATCGTTGAGGTGATAGTCTTTGAAGGAATAGGAATCTTTGTCTTTGTCTTGGATTTTTAATTTTACTGATTCTTTCAAAAGATGGAAGCCAGCAACCTCGCCATCAAAGCCATCTGTTGTTTTGACTTTTGTCCCCTTTTTTGGCATCTTTTTGTTGATTTGAGAATAGGTTTCATTTTCGAATTGAAGGCAACAGCGAAGTCTTCCACAAAGCCCTGCTAGTTTCTGAGGGTTTGGAGATATCCCTTGGTTTTTTGCCATTTTTAAGCCGACTTTTGGAATGTTGTCCATGTAGCGTTTGCAACAACAAACATTTCCACATGAGCCAATGCCTCCAAGAATTTTGACTTCATCTCTAACTCCAACTTGTCTTAACTCAATGCGTTTCTTGAAAGCCCCCGCTAGTTTTTTGACAAGGTCTCTAAAATCCACGCGATTTTCAGCCGAAAAATGAATGATTAGTTTTTCTCCATCGAAGCTATATTCACAATCCAAAAATTTCATTTCTAGCCCACTCTCGCGAATTAACTTGTTCGCAAGTCGCATGTTCTCTTCTTTGTTTTCTTCTTGTTTGTCGCGAGCAATGTCGTCTTCGGGTGTTGCTATTCTCAAGACTGGCTTTAGCTCTCTTTGTTCATCTTCTGCGTTTTCTTCTTTTTCTTCTTGTGGTGATTTGTTTTTATTGCACCCGCCACCTTTGCAATTTTCTTTTCCTTTGCATTTGTGTTGTTCTTTTTCAGTTAAAAAACGTGGCAAAACTGAAACATAGCCATATTCTATGCCTCGTTGTGTTTCAACGATGACTCCACCGCCCATTTTATATTCAAAATCTCCTGCCAAGAAATTATAGGTCTTTGGAGATGTTTTAAATTTTATTCCAACTACTTTTGTGTCCATACTTTTTTTCTCCTAGTTTGCAAATTTAACTCTTAGTTGTGTTATGTTAAACAAAATCTCATCAACTATACTTGTTGGGTTTCCGTTGTTTTTGTGCCTTTCTTTTGCATGGCGAATTTTTGGAAGTATTTCAAGAATTGCATTTTTTGAATACATTTTTTTGAGTTCCTCATCTCCACTTGTTAATAGTTCGCCAAATATTTCTTCAAAGCAAATGAGCATTTCTTTAAGGCTTTCTTTTTTTTCAAGCATTGCATGGGATTTTGGAAGTATTGTTTTGGATGAAACAAGTCCTAAGAGAATATTCTTGCAATAGTCTTTTTGTTCATCATCTGATTGCAAAATTTTTACCGCATTAAGATGAATTGTTTTGCATCTTGACTGGATTGTTTTGAGAATTGTTGAAATGCTTTGACAGTTAAGAATAATAACATTGTTTTGTGGAGGTTCTTCAAGGGTCTTTAGGAGCTTGTTTTGGCTCTGAACGTTCATGCTCTCTGCTTTATTAATAATATACACCTTTTTTTCGCTTTCAACCGGTTTTAGAGTTATTGACGAATTCAAAGCGTCGATATCAGCGACAAGAATTTTTTCTTCACCGTCTTTTGATGCTTCTTTTGGAAATTCATTAATATCGATTCTTGAGCCGTCCGTGAGTCGCAATGCAAATTCGTGAGAAATGTTTCTTAGTTCGTTTTCATCGTCACCACACAGCAAATATGCATGAGAAATCGTTTTGTTCTCATAATCACGCATTAAAAGGTTTTTAGCCTTGTTTTCGTTTGTGCTTGATTGTTTTAGCATTTTTTATTTCTAGTTAAAAAGGTTGTCAAGGGTTTTCAACCCCTTTGTCGGAAATTGCTTTTACATAGAACCACCCCAACAAAGGGGTCGAAGACCCTTGTCAACAGTCTTCGACTGTTCTGTCGGATTTTGCTCGTATTCGCGTTCAGCGTCAAACGGGTCGAAGACCCTTGTCAAGTATCTTTGATATTTTTTTGAGAAATTGTTTTATTAGAAATTCCCTAACAGAGGGGTCAAAGACCCTTGTCAAGCATCTTCGATGCCTTTGTCGGAGGTTTTTTTGCAAGAGCAGTCTCCCACAGAAGGGCTGAAAGCCCTTGTCAACTGTTTTCGACTGTTCTGTCGCGTTCTGCGTGTGCTTGCACTCTCGTCAAGAGAGTCGAAAACCCTTGTTAAATTAATCTTTTTATCCCTAATTTTCAGTTTTCAACTTTTAACTAAATGAAGCCTCTCCTCGCGACAAGATTGCGAAATGTTGGACTTAATGAAAACGCGGCAAAATCGCGAAGAATTAACCCGAAAAGATTAGAGTATATTTCTTTCTTTCAAAATCGCCAACACCCTTTCGAATGTTTCTTCAATGTTTCCACTTGCATCGATTGTTGCTATTCTTTTTTGGTTTTCCTTTTGCATCGATATTTCCTTAAAACCCAGATACACTCTTTCGTGAAAACTCATTCCTTCTTGTTCAATTCTGTCATTTGCATCAACTCCACCCTTTCTTTGAAAGCTTTGCTCTGGAGGCAAATCAAGAAAAATGGTCAAATCAATCTTGAGATTGAACTGTTGAGGAATCATTGAGCAAAATTCTTGAATTGGATAAAGTCCTCTTCCATAGCCTTGATACGCAATTGTTGAATCACTGAACCTGTCACAAAAAACAATTTTGCCTTTTCGAAGAGCAGGCATAACAACTCTGTCAAGATGTTCGGCACGTGCTGAAAGGTAGAGAAGAAGTTCTGTTAATGGATGCAACTTGCTGTCCTTGTCTAAAATTATTTGACGAATTTTCTCTGCTTCTTTGACCCCACCCGGTTCACGAGTGAAGATTGCATTGATATCGTTTTTTTTGCAATATTCTTTGATGAGGTTGATTTGAGTCGTTTTTCCAACACCCTCTGTTCCTTCAATTGTTATGAATTTTCCTAGCATAGAATTTTCAGTTTTTCCTTTAGTTTGTTGAATTTTTTCTCATCATCAAATATTGTTGTTATTAATATGATTGAATCCTCGCAATAAGCTTCAGCAATAATTCCGTTTTCCAGCAATTTTGAACACAACTCTTCACCGTTAGCCGTCGGGATTACTAGTCTTGAAAAGTCATCTGAATGCAAAGTTTTTATTTCCCGTCGGAAGTTGTCGCACAATCTTTTCAACTCATCATACTTCTTTGCGTTTTCAGTGTGATAATGAACCGCGTTTTCAAGTCCAGCAAGAAACGGATAGAATGGACTTGTTGTCCCAAGCAATCGAAGAGCTTCGTCCGTCTTATGAATTAGCGACTCATTGTTGACGCAAAGATAGGCTGTTTGAGTGAATGCGTTCAAAGTTTTGTGGGCAGACAAAATCACAAAGTCGGCATGTTTAATGTGGGTTTCTGGAAACAAGTCGGGACGAAATGGATAGTGCGCCCCGTGAGCAGAGTCAAGAATTAGGACTTTGCCCGAGTCCTTGACAACATTAATCAATTCCTTGCTAATTGTTCTTCCGAAGTAGTCAGGGGTTGTTAAGACGACAGCCTCTGCCGAGGAATGATTTTTGAGGGCAGTTTTTAAGGCAAAGAGAGTTGGTGAATGATGATTGTGATAAGATAGTGGGAAAGTGTTTTTAATTAAGTTTGGTGTTTTGCATTTAAAGTTTGAAGTGGTTGATAAATTAATTTTTTCATTAACTTCACACTTCACATTCCACACTCCACACTTTGCTTTCAACTCTTCACACTTAAAAACTTTTTTTCTTGCAAGCCTTGCTCCTTCAAAAACGCTGGTGTGAGAATTGGTTTGAACGATGACGTCTCCGTCAACTGCGAGCAATGCCGCTTTTATTCCTTGGCTCGCTCCATTTGTCAAAAAACGAACTTCCTTGCACCCAAAAACTTTGCTTGCTTTTCTCTCTGCTTTTTTAACAAGGTCGGACGGAAAATGATGTCCGTTTGAGATTTCAGAAATGTCATTTGGAAGAAGTGTTCCTTTGTGACCGGGAGTGTTGAAGTGGTCGAAGTTTTTATTTGTTATTTGTTTTATTTTTTCACTAATCATTGTTCTAGTGAATAGTGAACAGTGAATAGTTGTTGATAAATTTATTTTTCTGTTTTTTAAATCCGAAAAATAAGTTACACATTTACTAATCACTATTCACTATTCTTTTACTTAATTGGTTTCATCGTTGGGAACAAAATTACTTCCCTAATGCTTGGGCTGTTTGTTAGCAGCATTACCATTCTGTCGATGCCTAGCCCCAAACCGCCTGTTGGAGGCATTGCATAGGATAATGCATTAACAAAGTCATCATCAGTGTCCATTGCTTCGTTGTCGCCACCTTCTTTGAGTTTTTGTTGAGTGGCAAACCTTTCTTTTTGGTCAATTGGGTCGTTCAACTCTGAATAGGCATTCCCCATTTCTCTCCCCGCCATGAAGAGTTCAAAACGTTCAGTGTAGAGCGGATTATTCGCAATTTTTTTCGCAAGAGGAGAAACCTCAAGTGGATACTCCGTGATGAAAACTGGATCAATGAGTTTGTCCTCAATGCTGTCAAACACTTGATAAAGAACGCTTTCTTTTGTGACATTCAATGGTTTTTTTTCTGGTGATTTTGTTTCAATATGGACGCCGATTTTTTTCGCACCTTTAATTGCGTCATCGACCGACTTGAATGAATCGATGTCAAACTTCGCATGTTTTTTGACTGCGTCTTTCATCGTCAAACGCGCGAACGGAGTCTTCATGTTGATTGTCATTTCGCCATAAACAATTTTATTTGAAAGACCTAGTTTCTTCATGACATGGTCATAGACCCCCTCGGTTAATCTCATCATTTCGTTGTAGTCAGTGTAGGCACTGTATAGCTCCATCATTGTGAACTCTGGATTATGCTTATAAGACATGCCCTCATTTCTGAACATTCTCCCCAGTTCATAAACCTTGTCAAAACCACCAACAATGAGTCGTTTGAGGTAGAGTTCTGGAGCAATTCTCAAAAACATGTCAAGCCCCAAAGTATTGTGGTGAGTCGTGAAAGGGCGTGCAGACGCACCTCCTGCGATTGTGTCGAGCACTGGGGTTTCAACCTCAATAAAACCCTCGCTCTCAAGATATTCTCTTATTCCTTTGATGATTAAAGAGCGTGCTTTGAATTTGTCTAACACCTCCGTGTTCATGATTAAGTCAAGATAACGTTGACGATACCTCAAGTCATTGTCCTTCAAACCATGAAATTTTTCTGGAAGTGGAAGCAAACTTTTTGAAAGCAGTTTGACTGATTTTGCTTTCACGCTCACTTCGCCCATTTTGGTTTTGAAAACTTCGCCAGTGACACCGATGATGTCACCAATGTCGAAGCGAAGAAATTCTTCATAATCACTATCGCCAAGCGCGTCAACACGGACATAGGACTGAATTTGTCCAGCGCTATCTTGGACATGGCAAAAGGACGCCTTGCCCATAATGCGTCTCGTCATTATGCGACCTGCGATTGTGACGTCTTTTCCTTCAAGCGAGTCATAGTCCGCGACTACTTGTCCGCTTTTGTGAGAGACTGGAAACGAAGTTTCATGATAAGGGTCTTTCCCCTCTTTTTTCAATGCGACAAGTTTCTCAAGTCTAATTTGGGCTTGTTCGCTGATGTCTTGTAGTTCTGTTTTTTCCATGATGTAAATATGGAATATGCAATATGAAATATGGAATATGTGTTGTTAACATTTTTTACCTCACATATTCAATATTCAATATTCAATATTCAATTAATTATAATAATCTTTTTTTCTTAGTTGATTGACAGAATTTTATATTTTTTCACTCCTGCTGGTGCAGTATAGGTTACTTCTTCGCCTTTTTTGCCACCGATTAGGGCACGGCCTAGTGGAGACTCATTCGATATTCTTCCCTCCATTGGGTTCGCTTCATGAGTTCCAACTATGACATATTCAAACTCCATGCCAACAGAAAGTTCTTTGACTTTCAATTTTGAACCAATACCAACAAGGTCACCACGTTGTTTTTCGTCGATGATGACAACATTGCGAAGTTTTTGTTCGATTTCAGAAATTTCCGCTTCAAGTTTTCCTTGCTCTTCTTTTGCTATGTCATATTCCGCGTTCTCCGACAGGTCGCCGAACTCACGAGCAACACGAATGCGCTCCGCCGCTTCGCCTCTACCACGGACTTTCAAGTCATGCAATCTTTCTTCAAGTTGCTTTTTACCTTCTGCGGTTAATAAAATTTGTGCCATAAAATTAAAATTTCTCCTTTATCTTTTCCATTTTACACTTTTTAATTTTTCATGTCAATTGAATTGATTGACTTTTAATTATTAAGTAGTTATAATATTGTCATGATAAAACTTTGGGCAAAAACGATTTCGGGCGAAAAAATAACACGAGACCAAATCTACAAACGAGAAGAAAAATACTCATCAAGCAAATTCGACGAGTATTTGAATGAAATTTGTTATGAATTTGACATCCCCTCTCCACTCATTTTGAAAACTCATGTCAACCATTTTGACAACTTCAACATCGTTCGTTTTCGAAAATCGGACTTCATTGAAGAAGTGGACTATGACTATTTGGTCATCGAGAATGTTTTAGAGTGATGAAAAAGCAAATGATTCGGATTCAATCATCTCTTGATTAGATTTTTACCTTTGCAAAAAATCGTAATCAGTCATATAACTCCGAATCTCTTTTTTCCATCTTTCCATCATATTTTCTACAAAAAAACGCCCCACTTCTTTGATGAAGCGGGGCGTTTTTTGATTCCTAGCCAATAGCAAATTGCAACACTCCACTTATGCACAGCTTGTCGCCGACATAACCTTTTGCATCAAGCCAAAACATTGGCCCAAATTTTTTCTTGATGACAACTTCTGTTCTGAAAGTGTCGCCCGGAACAACTTTGTTGCGAATTTTGATTCCATCAATCCCGGTCAAAAATGTGTTTTTTCCTTCAAACTGTCCTTGAAAAGTCACGCAAACGCTCTGTGCCATTATTTCACACAAGATGACTCCCGGAACAATCGGCTGAGTTGGAAAATGACCCTGCAAAAAAAACTCATCGCCTTTAATGGTGTAAGCCCCCCCACCTTCCCATGCCTCATCTAGCAACAGCATTGGGGCACGATGTGGCAATATTTTTTCAATTTCTTCTCTGTTTAATTTTTTCATGATAAACCATTATAACAAAAATCAATCCCCTACGTCAAGGGTTTTCAACCCCTTGCCAAGCTTTGCTAATACTCACACCTTGTGTCAAAAGAATCAAAAGACCCTTGACAACAGTCTTCGACTGTTCTGTCGGATTCTGCTTGTATTCGCATTCAGCATCAAACGGGTCGAAGACCCTTGTCAAGCATCTTAGATGCTTTTGTGAAAAATTACTTTTACTAAAAAACTCTCCAACAGAGAGGGCTGAAATCCCCTGTTAACAGTCTTCGACTGGTTTGTGGGTTTTGCTTGCATTCGCGCTCAGCGTCAAGAGAGAGTTGGAGGCCCCTTTTGTTGAAGAATGCTTCTATTAGAAATTTTCCGACA
>WQSV01000059.1 GCA_009787685.1 Bacillota bacterium | reverse complement strand
ATTATGATGAGAAGAATGGGTTGAGGACACAAGGAAAAAATACCTTTCTGGAACAACAGAAAAACTTCCCTCAACCACAACATTTGGAATAAGAAAATATGAAATCGTCACGATCATAGCGCAAACAAGCGAAATAAAAAACGCTATTCGCCAATGATAAATTTTGCGAACATATTTTTTTCTCTTGGGGCTTTTTTCTTCTATTTGGCTGGGATAATACTGCATAATACAACAATTTTCTCTTTCTATGTCTGACATAATTAATTAAAAAGGACCTTAAACAATGAAATATCACATTCAAACAACTCCCATTTGGGACGCTTTCAAAGCGAGGGACGGTTGCCCAATCTGTGAAATCTATCGCGTTAGTAGCGATAGATTGGTTTCTCAATACCTCAACGAAGCAGTGATGGAAAGTGACTATCGCATAAGAGTCAATAAGTATGGTTTTTGCAAGCACCACATTGAAAAACTCTATTGCGGTGAAAACAAATTGGGATTAGCACTTCAACTCTCAACCAGAACCGATTTCATGCTTGAAAATTTAAAATTAACAACAAGTTCAAAAGGTGCAAAAAAAGAAGCACAAAAATTAAAGACTTTAACTTCGACTTGTGTTATTTGTTTGGAAGTCGATGAGATGATGGAAAGATATGCAAAAACAATTTCTCAAATGTTTTTAAATGAGATTGAATTTCAAACTGAATTAAAGCAAAGCACTGGATTTTGTTTTAAACACTATGTCTCCCTTCTTGAACACACTTCTCACAGTGGAAAATCTGAAACAGAATATCTTAATATTTTGGATGATGTTATGAGAAACAATTTGACAAAAGCAAACAATATGGTAAAAAGATTTTGCAACAGCTTTGATCACAAAAGCATCGAACGAGGAGACCCTAATGCTGTCAAAAAAATGGTTGAAAAATATTTATAACAAAATTAAGTGAAAAAAAATGTATAGAATATTGTTGCAAAAAAAATTAAACCTGCTTTGAGAAAAAAAATTTCAAAAAACTTGAACGAAATGCCTTGCATTTATTTATGCAATGAGTTATAATAGTGTTACAAATTCGATGCACTTTTTTTTGTTCGATTGTTTAAAAACTCTAACAATAGTTGTGCATTAACACTCTGCGCTGAACAATGAAGCTCTTCTCGCAGGAAGACTGCGAGAAGAGCCAAAGATAGCACATCAAAGACCACAAAAAATTAACCCGAAAGGATTTAAAATTTTGCCTGCGGTGTTCGTTGTTTTGTTCGATTTATAACCACAAAACACAAAAGGGCGTTCCCTGTGTTGACTTCATTATGCCATGCCTTAAAGCCCGCCGACGGCGATGTCTGCCGTGCTTGCATTTAAAAGCACCGCGCAAGGAGTGCAGAAGATTTCAACCAGCTTGCCCACCTGCTTATTTGCGGGTTGTTTAAATCAACAAAATAATCGGCATTGTGGGTTTTTTTGAATAAAAAACCGATAGACTTTTTTAAGCCTATCGGTTTATTTTTTTATCATCATATCACCGCTTCTGTGTTGACCCGCAATTAGTCATGTGGACAGTAGTGGATTGAGTCGTGGACACCGAAACGGTGAACCGAGAACGCTGGGAAAGTGGGCATAGGGACGGTTGTCTTTAGGCATGGGAACGGTTGTTATTTTGGAAAATATCACATTATAAAACATTTTTTCAAACAACATCACCTCTCAGCCAAATTGATATAAAAATTTTTATTGTTAATAATTTAATTTATTTTTAGAAAATAATATTTCAAGCCCATGGTCCAATTCCGATAAATCCTTTGATTGTTCCGCCTTCTGTAGGACCGTTTTTGCATTCAATTCTCGTTGGATAAAGAACAGTTGACCTGTGACCGTCCTCCATTGAGTAGCCAATAACTTTTGCATAAATGTTGTATTTTCCTTTGGTTTTTGGTGAAATTTTGGTTTTTGAGTCAAAAGGAAGAATGAACATGTGCCCGCCCTTTTCAACAATCATGCGATATTCCGATGTTGGCATTAATTTAATTTCTTGACCTGTCACCAAAAAATCATCTTTTTTCGAAAATCTGAATCTTGCCGTCACATGAGAAAACTCAACTTCACTTTCGATTTCACCAAAAAATGTGTCATGGATCTTGTAATATTTGTCAACCAATTCAAGAACGCACGAAGAAAAAATTGTTTGCTTTTGTTCGCTTTTTTCTCTGTGTTCTTTCACTTTTCCTTTGACGAGAAAATAGTGTTCTCCATCAGTGTTTTTTATTTCTTCTCTTGATTTGAAAAGCATTATGTTGCCATGATCATCGACTATTGTGTAGATATTATCATGGCCATTATTATGATCAAACCAAACAAATCCATAAGTCGCAATATTGCCACCCACTTTTCCCAAAAAATTACTTTTGCATTTGCTTTTTCTTTGAAAAATTTTCTTTAGAAAACTCATAGTTGTTTATTTTAGATTTTAAATTTCATTTTGTTATCTTTGCATAGTAGTTTTGCGACCTTTCTTCCTGTTACTGCGGCTGGCGGAAGTCCACCCGGAGAAAACATTCTAAAACCTGCAAAATAAAGATTTTTGACAGTTTCACTTTTTTGAGGAAAAAATCTCATGCTTTCTCCTAGTCCGTTTTTACTCATCCATGCACCATGATAAGTTCCAACATAACGCTCATAAGTCAATGGAGTTGCAACGTCGATGACTTTAATTTTTCCTTCGATTTGCGGAAGATGCTTTACCAATCTTTCAATGATTGCATTGGCAAATCTTTCTTTTTCTTCTTTGTAGGTCCCGTTTTCTTTTTTTTCTTTCCAGTAATCATAGGTGTCGCCCATTAATATTAATGTTATTGCACTGCAACCCTGTGGCTGATAGCCATCATAGTGAGCATAGTGAGCGTAGTCAAGAAAAGTGTGTGCTTGTCCAGCTAAAACAAGCGGTTCATCAAGTTCAATCTCAACATACTTTGGAGTGTCTTTCAAATCAACTTCAACCCCAAGACAAAGAAAGCTTGAGACTTTTGACTTGTGTTTGTAGTTTCTGATAACATCTGTCCATGACTCGTGAAGAGGAGTTGAAAACATGTTGTCAAGCGCTATAGATGTGTCAGTCGTCACAACAACATTATCAGCAAAATCTTTTTCACCATTTTCCAAAAGCACTCCAATCGCTCTCCCATTTTCAATTATTACTTCTTTGACTGCAGTTTTATATTTGATTTTTCCGCCAAGAGATTCTAATTTTTCGACAATATTTTGAACCATTTGTCTTGAACCACCATCAACATAACCCCCATCACCAGACGCAAAAAGACCCATGGTGTAGAGAAAACTAGTCATTGAAAATTCCCCACCAATGATACTATTCAAAAAACCTTGAATGAGGGGATTTTTAAATTCTTTGATAAAATCCTGCACAATCATATTGCTATATTTCTTCACTCTCACACCCGCTGGAATCATTCCAAGAACTTGCCCAACTGTCATTTTCACTGGAACTTCAATGCGAGAAAATCTAATGATATTTTTGCAAAGCCTCTTGATTGCTCTTTCGTCTTCTGGGGAAATTTCGATTAGGTGTTCTTCAAGTTTTTTGATGTCCCTAAAAAAATGGACTTCTTTCCCGAATTGATTATAGGTGATATATGGGTCACGAACAAAAATTTTGGTGTCATTTTTTAGTGCCCCAATTTCACGCCAAACTTTGTTCATCGACCTTCCTTCTTTTGAGCCTGTCAGCCAATGGAGTCCGCCCTCAAAAGTGTAGCCCCCTCTTTTCCAGTTACTGCAAAGCCCTCCAGCGATGTTATGCTTTTCAAAAATAGTGACGTCAAAACCGCTTGCTGCCGAATAAACACCTGTTGCCAGCCCCGAAAGTCCAGCTCCGATGACAATAATTTTCTTCTTGTTTTCAATGTTTTCCATAATAAAATTGTTTCCTTTTCTCAGTTAAAAATAACAGACTAGCTAGTAAAACTCGTAATTTGTCTTGAGGATGTTGCGTTATTTGCGAAGTAAAACATTTTTTTAACAACGCCATTCCCATATCCAATTTCTACTTTCGCCAATGCGCAGTTCACAATGAATGATAATCAAATAAGTTTATCTTTTCATAATCTTTAAAAACACCTGTGCGGTTGCAATTGTGTCATCTAGTGCCCTGTGAGCGTTTGTGAGTGGTATGCCAAGGTGAGCGGCGATTGTTCCAAGCTTATAATTTGTGAGCCCTTTTAAATATTTGTGAGCAAGTGTTAAGGTGTCTTGAGTCGGATTGTCAAAATAGATATTCAATGGCTTTCCATGATGTTTAATGAAGGAAAGATCAAAACCAATATTTTGAGCCACAAGAGTTGTGCCAAATGAAAATTTGTAGAAATCGGGCAAAACTTGCTCTAGAGTCGGCATGCCCTTCACCATATCATTTGTTATTCCATGAATTTTTGTTGATTCTGACGGGATTGGAAATTCGGGGTCAATCAAAGTTGAGAAAGTTTCAACTATCTCCCCATCTTTGACTCTCACTCCTGCAATTTCGACTATCTTGTTTGTTTTTGGGTCAAGTCCTGTAGTTTCAAGATCAAAGACACAAAACTCGTTTTGCTTGAGTTCTTTTGGAACAGGTGCGATTGAAGCAAAGTCGGAAAGCAGTGACCTCTCATCAATAGGTTCAAGAAACCTTTGGGGGAAAACGAATTTATATTTTTCTGGAACTGCCATCTTCATTCTGTTGACCTTGAAGTCTTTTGGAAGAGAACAAAGAGAAATATCGTTGATAAAAAACACTTTTCCACCTTCATTTCTTTTGTCAGCTTGCAACTCTCCTTTCACCAAGACTTGCTCGCCAGTTTTCAGTGAATCTGCTTTTTCAATAGCATCTTTTCTTGGAAAGAACATTCCACCAATCGAACCAGTGAAATCTTCAATCGTCATACGACAATACTTTTTGTCATTCTGAGAAGTGTGGGAAGAAAAACTTGTTAATGTTCCACAAATCACCACAGGCCCAACCTTGTTGGCATCTTCAATATATGACGGCAATTCTTCAATCTTTTTTCCACAAAGAATTCTAATGTCGTCAACTTTTATTGTTCTTCCAGATGTCGAGTCCTCAAGAGAAGAAAGATTTCCCACATCGGGAGCAAAATCGTCAAGTGACTCTTCTTTTTTCGCATCACTCAAAAAACTAAATTCAATTTCTTCCGAATAATTTCCAAGCAAAAACTCTTTGATTTGTTTGTCAATTTTATTTTCGTTTGCATAATCAAGAATGTAAGGCGGAACAGAAACCGAAACTTTTTTCGGAGTCACTTTGTCATCAACAATAATATCCTTGTCGGAAATCGCAGTCATAAGGCTTGGGTGACATTCCAAATACTCTTTGAACTTTCCCAAAAAACCACTTTTTTGAAAAGTGACTATGTCAAAATTCACTTCAATTTTGACTTTGGTTTGCAATATTTTTTTAATCGTTTCAACGATTAATTCCGTGTTTTCTTCGCTGACCGCATGCTCTTTTGCGTGAATAAAATTAAAAACGAATTTTTCGTTTCCTTTCTGAGTTACAACGGAAATTGACGATAGACGAAGAAATTCGAACTCGTTTCCAGTCAGATCATTGAGTTTTTTGATTAGTTTGTTTTTTTTCATGATTTTCTTTTATTTCTTTAAGTGTTTTATTATTGCATTTTCAAAGATGTCCATTGCTTGGCTTTGCTCTCCTGTGAAAATCACTTTTCCTTTTTTGAAGACTGCAAATTTACTCTCTGTGCCAGCAATTCCAAGGTCTGCATTTCTTGCTTCGCCCGGACCATTAACAACACAACCCATGACAGCGATTCTTAAATTTTTGTCTATTTCCTTTGTCAACTCCTTGACTCTTTTCACGATTGAGACAAGGTCAATTTTGCATCTTGAACAAGTCGGACATGATATTACTTCACATGAATTTTCAAGCATTCCACACGCTTTTAATATTTCTTTTGCAACAATCACTTCTTGAACAGGATCACCGGTCAAAGACACTCTGAGAGTGTTCCCTATTCCATCAATCAAAAGTGAGCCAATTCCTATCGCAGACTTATAGAGTCCGTCTTCATAAATTCCGCTTTCGGTCACCCCAATGTGAAGCGGATAGTCACATCTTTTATCGATGATTCTATTTGCTTCAATCATTGTTTTAACGCATGATGATTTTAAAGATATAACAATATCATAAAAATTTTCTTTTTCCAAAATTTTTGCATGGTTAATGACACTCATTGCCATACCCTCTGCTGAATGTCCATACTTTTTGACAATATCTTTTTCAAGCGACCCACTATTAACACCGATTCTTATTGGAATTTTGTTTTGTTTGCAGGATGCAACCACTTCTCTAACCTTTGCTTCTGAACCAATGTTGCCCGGATTAAAGCGAATCGCCGAAAATCCAATATCCGCACATTTTATTGCCAAGCGATAGTCAAATTGAATGTCCGCAACAAGAGGAATTTTTGTTTTTTCAACAATACTTTTTGATGATTTAATCTCATTATCATTTGAAACAGCAAGTCGAACAATGTCACACCCAGCATCTTCTAGTGCCCTTATTTGAGCGATAGTTGCATGCTCATCAAGAGTGTCCGTGTTCGTCATCGACTGAACACTGATTCTGTGATTTCCCCCAATTGGCAGATTTTTCACGAAAACAACTCTTTTCATATGTTAATATTATATCACATAAATTTTTTATTTGCAAGGGTCTTCAAGCCATTTGTGGAAAATTGCTATTACATGAATATGCCACAACAAAGACATTGAAGGTATCTTTCTCTTCAAAATTTTTTCCTCGTTCTGTTTGAATTAGCAATTTATCACAAAAGTATTCAAGCTACTTGACAGGGGCTTTTTGAGTTTAAATCTGTCGTGTTTTGTAAAAAAAAAATGACTGACAAGAAAATTCTGTCGTTGACTCAAAAGGCTTGACAGGGGTCTTCGACCATCTTGACGCTGAATGCGAATGAAAGCAGAACCCGACAGAACAGTTAAAAACTGTTGACAGGTTGTTTGTGGTGTGATATTATAAAAGTTATGAACCCATTTCCTAAATACCGCATTGGGCTAGATGTTGGCTCGACAACTATCAAAACAGCAGTTTTGGACGAGAATGATACTCTTGTTTATTCAAGCTATGAAAGACATCTATCTGACATCAAAGCAACCCTTTTCAAAGTGTTGGAAAAAGTTTTTTCAAAGTTTGACAGCTTTTCCATTGTCGCAACCGGCAGTGGCGGACTTTCCGTGTCATCTTGGCTTGGAATTCCTTTTTTGCAAGAGGTGGTTGCTGGAACTAATGCCATTGAAAAATACATTCCCGAAACCGACGTTGCAATTGAACTTGGCGGAGAAGATGCAAAAATTACATATTTGACTGGTGGACTAGAACAAAGAATGAACGGAACATGCGCAGGAGGCACGGGCGCTTTTATTGACCAAATGGCATCTCTTCTTGCAACCGATGCATCGGGGCTAAATGAAATGGCTCAAAGAGCTGAAATGATTTATCCAATCGCTTCTCGTTGCGGAGTTTTTGCAAAAAGTGATATCCAGCCACTTATTAATGATGGAGCAAAAAAAAGCGATATCGCAGCGAGCATTTTTCAATCTGTTGTCAATCAAACTATTTCTGGGCTTGCTTGCGGAAAACCTATTCGTGGGACTGTTGCATTTTTGGGAGGCCCTCTCCACTTCTTGCCCGAATTGAAAAAGCGTTTTGTTGAAACCTTGAGTCCAGAAAATGTTGTTGCTCCAGAAAATTCTCAAGTTTTCAACGCACTTGGGGCTGCAATTAATGGCAATGAAATTTTCACAAGCTCAGGTTTGAAAAAGAAATTGGATGAATTATCAAACATCACATCAAAAGAAGTCGAACGACTTGCTCCGCTTTTTCAAACAGAATTTGAAGAAGAAACATTCTTCGCTCGACACAAAAAAACAGCTGT
>WQSV01000058.1 GCA_009787685.1 Bacillota bacterium | reverse complement strand
ATTGTTTTTACTAAAAATTCTCCGACAAAGGCATCGAAGATACTCGATAAGGGTCTTCGACCCTCTTGACGAAGAGTGCGAATGCAAGCAGAACCCGACAAACCAGTCTAAGACTGTTGACAAGGGTCTTTGACCCTTTTGACGGAGATTGCTGGTTTAGGCAGAACCCAACAGAACAGTTGAAAACTGTTGACAATAGTCAAAGAATTATGTTATTATTAAAGAGCAATAGGAAAGAGTAAATAGGATTTTTTGAAATATTTTTCAATCATGTTTGCGAAAAAGGAGAAAAATGATATGAAAATGAGAAAAAGACTGCTCACGCTAATTTTGCCAATAGTATTGGTTTTTAGTATGGGTTCGCTCCACTCGAAGGGGGGGTAAAAAGTTTTGGTTTTGATAATGATGTTGAGATGAATACACGATTGAGAGCGTCTGTTCAAGTGGATTGTTATAATTTTATTGAAACGGATTCGCTTGAAAAATTTCTTGAACATGCAGAAGAAGATAGCGTAATAAATGTTGCATTTCAGCTAAATTCAACATTTGGGGGTGTTGAAAATGTTTTGCTTTGTGATTATATGACTCAATTTGAAGTGGATAAGCTTTGGGAAGCAAATCTTGAAAGAGGAAGAGCCTATCATTCCCGATTAAATAGAAAATTTTTAAGAGAAAACAATATTGACTTAAATTCCGAATACTATGATGTTTTTGTTTGTGAATTTACTCCGTTTGTCATAAAGTCTTTTGAGAATGTGAGCTATTTTAAAATATTTGAAGAAAGAATTGTTGAAATACAATGCACCAACGATATTTATGCAATTTATGTTTCAAAAGAGGTGGAGTTGGAATTGCAACAGTCTCGCATAAGAAGAGAAGGGGAGACTTTATTAAATCACTCTTGGTCTAATGTTTTGAGAGTTGTTGGGCAAGGCACAACACCGATTTTAAACACGCATCCAATTTTTGAACTTCGCTCCAATGTTAATGGGGTGACAAGAATTTTAAGTAATAACTCGACAAATATTCAAGTTGCATCTTTTTTCAGTAGTGGTGGCACTTACACTTTCTCTATTAGGCAGACTTCAATAACAGAAAGTGTTGACTTTGGTAGAATTGCTTTTAGCGTATTCTATTATTAGGAGGGCATTATGAAGAAAATTATTAATGTATTTTTTTGGATAATAATGGCGGTGGTTTTCATTGGTGCATGCAGTGTTCCAGCTGGTAATCATGTTTTTGAGTATGATTGCAGATGTCACTTTGACAAGTCTCAGATTTCTCAAGGAGTTTATTGGGAAGTTCAACACAATGTTGGGAGAATTTTGGAGACGAACCTTCGTGCAGAATATCCTTTTCAAGAAGAGGCATCGCAAGATAGCATGATAAAAGTGGTGACAAGTGTGAGCGAATTTGATGCGATCAGAGTCAGAAGGCTTGACCAAAACTCAAGGCGCAGGTTGCTTGATCCGGGGTTACTTCGCAATAGTTTGGGAGGTTCTGCTTGGTATAGAAGCGAAGAGTTTTTTGAAACGAATGTTTTGTTGCTAATTGCCGTGACAAACTGGGCGCATGACATGCAAGATGCGCATTTCTACAGCCTTGTGACAAATGGTGAAATCATTGATGTCTTGGTTAGAAGGCGAGGGGTTGATGCTCCGCTCATTGTTTCGCCAATTTTGCCGATTCCAAGAATAACGCTTTTGTCGGTGGAGGTTCCGAGATGGGTTTTGTCGTGTTTTGAAATTGGAGAAGTTCGATTATCAACGGGTGGAACAATCGGACAATTTGGAAATTTCCCTTTTGAAATAAGACGCTAGGAAAAAAGCTGTAAAAACAAAAAAAAGACTAAAGACGACCGTGATTTGTCATGGTTGTCTTTTTATTTGATTTTTGGTATAAGTTAAATTTTAGTTGACATCTTTCCAAAATTCTGTTAACATGAAAACAGCCAATCACTAATTGTGTATTGGGCGCAACGCATTGCGCATTGGAACAAAACATGAAACAAATCAAACTAACGACAAATGAATTTAAAAACGTGCCACACCAAAAGTGTTTTCTGAGCGCAAGTGGTGCTAATGGCGAACTTCTCAGTTTTGAATTGAATGGGGAAAGAGTTCTTTCGACTTTCTGTTCTGGAATGGCGGACATCAGCGGAAAGCTTCTTGCGAGCAACTCTTTGTGTGTCTGTTCGCCATCGGAAAACATTTCAATGTCGTTGTTTGTTTGCGAAAAGTTGGTCTATGTTTTGCCGAACTCGTGGTCATTTGACACTGTCATCAAAGGTGGAGAAGCATTTGTCACAATCAAAACAACGGTTGTGAATGAAGATTCGCGTCATCAAAAATTTAATCTTGTCTTTTCAATTCTCAACCACAAAAATAAACGCGTTGCAATAAAATCAAAAAAAGTTATCATGCAAAAAGGCACGGCAAAAGAATTTGAAATGGTTTTGAAAATCAAAAAACCTCAAGACATGCCGTATTTCTACAACGCCAGAATTGCAATCGACGACGAAGAAACCTTGATTCCTCTCGGCATTGCAAAAAACCCTCCCAAGAAACTATATGGTGTTTGTGTTGAACCGGAAGTCGAATTTCTCAATTCAAGCACCTATCTCGCGAAAAAATTCGCACTCATCAAAGAATGTGGTTTCAATGCGGTGAGATTTCTCTCGCTCCCAACGGAAAGAGAACTTGACGAATTGATGAAAGCAGGGCTCTACTGCATAGTCGACGCATTCGAGTTCCTTGCCCAAGAAAATCCTGTCTTCAACTATAAATATGAAGACAGGCTCGACTCTTTGAAAAAAATAGCAAGTCATCCAAGCATTGTTGCTTTTAACATCGCGGGTCTTGCGTCAGAAACATATGGCAGAGGTGGTGGAGCGAAACTTATTGAAAATATCTATGATGACCTAAAAGTGATTTCATCAAAAACAGTTCTGCTCAACTTCACTGAACTTGACCTCATCAAAGCGGAGAAAGAAAAATTGTCATCAATAAAGTGTTCGGTCTTCAAGTCATTGACGAAAGACAGCATGGAGGTCGTTGACGCAATCGGTTTTTCGGGCGCTGAACAAAACGCTCTCCACAACGAATTTAGGGACACGGAGAAAGATATATTCGGACTATCAGTTTTTGAAAATGAGTTTTTTGATGTTCACTCAAAAATGCAAAGTTCGTTCTCAGTCAAAGGAATTTTCCTTGAATCTTCAAGCTTATTGTTTGACAGCACTTTGACGAAAAAACCGTATTTCAATCTCGCTCAAATTATTCTCAAAAAAGACAACACCTCATTAATTGCAACAGTGTGTCCAGACAGCGGAGAAATTTCTTCGGCATGGCACTATGAACGTCATCTCGGTCAACCAATAAAAGTAATGGTCTACTCTCGTGGTGACATTGTTCAACTGAGATTGAATGACAGAACAATTAATCGTGTCATCGGTGGACGACTAAACAGTTTCTCAGCGGAGTTTGTCGTTGACTACCAATCTGGAACATTGTCGGCAACAAGCTATCGCAAAGGAAGTCGCATCGCTGACCATGAAATCAAAACCCCGTCAAATCCAACATCGCTTTCGCTTTCTCCATATTCAAAAAAATCAAAAGAAGGGGAGCTTGTGTTTGTTGAAATGACAGTCCTTGACAAAGAAGGAAATTTTGCAACTCATGCAAGAAGGGACATAACATTTGAAGTGTGCGAAAACGCTGAAATCGTGACCCTATTTAATTCAATAGAAGAAGTTCAAAACTTCGACAAAAAACATTTCGTGACGATATCGTCTCATGGCGGAAAAATAATTGCTGTTTTAAAACCAAAAAATTTGGGCAAAATCACAATCAGTGCAAAAGGTGAAAAATTGAGAGGCGGAAGAACGAGTGTGACAGTTAACTAAAAATCTGCAACTGATAATCTATAAATTGGCCAAATTAAAGTTGGCATCAAGTTGTAAATTGTCAATTGTAAATTGTAAATTTCAACTGAAAACAGTTGACACCCACTTTTTTTTGTTCTATAATAGTCAGTGCTATGCAATTTTTCGTTATTGCACAAAACTTTAGGAAACACGAATAATTATGAAAAGAATCTCAAAAATATTATCATTAATAATTGGATTAATTCTTGCAGGAACAATGTTTGTTGGTTGCATGGGTTTTTCAAGAGTTCCAAATTTGAACATGGAGCAAAGAACCGATTTCGTTGTTAGAAGTCAAGGTGGAAGTGCTGTTCAGTATGGAAACATTGTCTATTTCATTAATGGTTTCAACACTTTGACCTATGACCCGTTGTATGACGGGAGATTCAATGCTTGGGGCGATGCTCAAAGGGGTGCGATTTATCGTGCTGAACTCAGAGGACAAAGAGCATCTTATAATGAAAGCGGTGTTCTGGTTGCTGATCCTAATGGCAGAGAATGGATGCTTCCTCAAGAAATAGGCTTTCCTGCAAACGGCTTTGAAAACACTGTCTATGAGTGGATTGAATTTTATTCAGAAAGAACTCTAAGACATGGAATCAACGTTGAAGACGATGATTTTGATATTAACAATGAAGACAACTGGGTTGACCTTGTCAACGTTGAAAGAATCGTTCCAAAAGCCATTGGAACAGTCGGAGGAAACACTGCAACTGGTCATGGCGGTATTTTCATTTTTGGAGAATGGATTTATTATGCAACCCCATCAATCACTCGTGACACTGCGGGAAGAATGCAAGACAACAGAGTTGACTTCATGAGAACAAGAATTGATGGATCGCAAACTCAATTAATTTATTCAACAACGGGTCCAGCGAATCAATCACCATATGCTTTCTATCGCATCGGCAATGCGGTCTATATGGTTGTGTTCTACACCCCAGCGGACGAAACAAGCGGAAGAATTGTTTCTGTCAGAATGGAAGACGGAAGACGTCGCCCAAACAATCCTTATATGATTGCGGACGGAGTCACAGGCGTTATTTTCCCAAGAGTTGAATTCTATGACTCAGTTAATCATTATCATTATCAAAACACACTCGAACATTTCATTTTCTTCACAAGAGAATTTGTTCATGGAGATGGAGTTCAAGACGGAAACATTGTTGAAATGATGCGTCCAAGCGGACAAGAAAGAACAAGAATCAGAGGTGCTGGACACCAACTGACTCTTGTTGATGTCAGAGATGGATTGCTTATCTACACTGAAAGCAATGTTCTTGACACTCAAATACTCAAATATGACAACTTGCACAACGCTCTAATGGGAGTTCGTGTCTATGGAGAAGACAATGCTTTCCTTTACTGGTATGGCGGAAGCGAAACATATCGTGAGCATCAATTGAATCTTGATGTCAGACATGATGGCATGACTTTGAATCAAAAAGCAAGAGCAAGAAACATTCAAATCAACAGCACTCTTCAAAACCAAATCAATGTTGCAAATTTTGCTCCGGGATTTATTTTCTTCAGAGACGATTTGCATCTTGACCCAATGATTCTCGCAACCTCAGCACACGGCCCCGTGCAAGTAGTGAGCGCTCTTAATATTCATAATGTGATCAATGAAGTTTGGCCAACAGCATTCCAAGCGAAACACCAGCTTGTTGGAAACATGCTCTATTTCACTAATGAAGGTTATTTGATGAGAATTAACATTCTTGAAAGAAATGCAACACCAGAAAGAATGTCCCATACTACGATGGAACAAAACCATTTTGCTCCAGATTTGGTCGCAGGTTTCGTGATGTATTTTGGCTTTGTTGACGAATGGACCGTTGGCGGAGGAATGGCATTCTTCCGTTCAACAAGAAGACAAGGCGCTGAATCAGTCCTAGTCTATGGTCGTCCAGATTCAGAAATGAGACCAGAAGAGGAAGATGACAATAGCGGTTGGGAAGAATATAACTACTAATATCCAAACAAAGAAATTTTAAAAACTAAACAAATGTTTATATTGAATATTCCATATTCAATATTTAGGAGACACTATGAAAACCTATATGGCAAACGAACAAACAGTTCAAAGAAATTGGTATATTGTCGATGCAAAAGACATCGCACTAGGAAGAGTCGCAGCACAAGTTGCTTCAGTCTTGCGCGGAAAAAACAAACCAGAATTCACTCCTCATTGTGATTGCGGTGACTATGTTATCGTTATCAACTCTGACCACGCGGTTTTGACTGGTAAAAAAATGGAGCAAAAATATCACAGATACCACACTGGCTATATGAGCGGACTAAAAGAAATTCAATACAAAAAGCTCATGGCAGAAAAATCTGACGAAGCACTTTATCTCGCGGTCAAAGGAATGATGCCAAAAAACTCTTTGGGAAGAAGAATGCTCAAAAAACTCCGCGTCTACAAAGGAGCGGAGCATCCACATGTTGCTCAGCAAGCACAAGAATTAAAACTAGTGGAGAAAAAATATAACTAATTTTATTGAATATTTAATATCTAATATTGAATAGGTAAGGACATAGATTTTTTAAAAATCAATTCAACAATACATATTCCATATTCCATATTCCATATTCCATAATAATTCAGCATTAACAAAAAAGGATAGATTTAATTATGGCAATCAAATCAAACAAAGCAAAAAAATTAGCGTTCTGGGGAACAGGACGCAGAAAGAAAGCAATAGCAAGAGTTCGCCTTGTTCCAAACGGAACGGGCGCTGTCAGCATCAACAAAAGAACGATGGATGATTATTTTGGTTTGGACACTCTCAAATTAATAGTCAATCAACCGCTTGTTGCAACTGAAACTGGCGGAAAATATGATATTTTCGTCAACGTTAAAGGTGGAGGCTTCACTGGACAAGCTGGTGCAATTCGTCATGGTATTGCAAGAGCGCTTCTTATTGCTGAACCGAATCTGAAACCAACTTTGAAAAAAGAAGGTTTTCTAACTCGTGACCCAAGAATGAAAGAGCGTAAAAAATACGGCTTGAAAGCCGCGAGAAGAGCGCCGCAGTTCTCAAAAAGATAATTTTTTCAACGCAAACTCACAACGCACAACGCACAACGATGGTTATATTTTTTGCTTTCATTATGTGTTGTGCATTGTGCGTTATGTATTGAAAAAAATGCGTTATGCATTTTTTCAAAAAGTCTTTAGGACAAAATTTTATATATGACACAAACTTACTAAAGAGCATCGTTAGCGATGCTCTTGTTTGTCGTGAAGACACGGTGGTTGAAGTTGGAGCGGGGGCAGGAACGTTGACAAAAGCTATTTCTGAAACAGCAAAAAGAGTCATCTCTTTTGAAGTCGACAAAGACCTTTTTGAGCCACTTTTAAAACTAAATCTCAAAAATACTGAATTCATTTTTGAAGACGCATTAAAATATCCGCTTGAGGAACTCCACAAAAAATTGTGCGATGGCAGTAAAATTACAGGGGCGACAACTTGTCGTTCGCAGTCGGAAAAAGAACCAGTAGCTCTGAAAAAAGAAAAATTAATTGGGAGTGAATCCTTAAAAATTTCTTCGCTATCTCCACTCTCCAGCATCCATTCTTCATCTTTTAGCTATAAACTTGTCGCAAACCTACCGTATTACATAACAACACCACTTCTCTTCAAATTCCTTGAAGACAATCACTGCGAGTCAATCACAATAATGCTCCAAAAGGAAGTGGCAATGAGGACGGTTGCAAAAGAAAACACCGTTGACTATGGTATCTTGAGCGTAATTTGTCAAGCAATGTCTAATATTACCTATAACCGAACAGTTTCAAAAAAAATGTTCACCCCAATGCCAAATGTCGATTCAGCTGTCATTACCCTAAAAAAAGACCTAAAGCCAAACATTAACAATATTGAACATTTCAAAAGGGTGGTTAAAGCCTCTTTTGCAATGAGAAGAAAAACTCTCTCCAATAATTTGATGAAAGAATTTTCTATTCCAAGAGAAAAAACAATCGAAATACTCCAAGCAATGAAAAAACACGAATCAATTCGTGGTGAAACCCTCTCAGTTGAAGAATTCATAACTCTTTCGAACTTGATAAAGTCACAATAAAGAAGATAGGCGACTATCCTAACTATGAGACTAACACAGTGTTGCAAGTCGTTGTGAAAATTGAGAGAGTGCTTAGTTGGATAACTCCTTTGAACTCCACAACCAGACCAGCCTTGATTAGTAATAGGGGGGGCGGTTTTGTTTTCCACAAATAATAAAATTCAACAAAACCTTGACGTGGTATTCACCCACATGTGGGAG
>WQSV01000057.1 GCA_009787685.1 Bacillota bacterium | reverse complement strand
TGGATTGGTGACATGGGGAGCGGTTCAGTTTGCGACAGGATACCATGTCTATGTTGACAATGTTCGTCGAACGACAACACCGGTGACTGGAACAAGTTTTAACTTGAACACCATTTCGGGGCTTGCGGTTGGTCAGCATTTGGTTCGTGTTCGAGCAGTTTCAACAGCAATATATCGCAACGATTCGAATTGGAGCGCTCAAGTTTGGGGTGCAGTGACAATGACTCTTGCGACTCCAACAGGGGTTTCGATTAATCAGTCGACAGGAGTTGTTTCGTGGAATGTGGTTGCGAATGCAACATCGTATAGAGTGTATGTTGGCGGAGTTTTCAGAGCTAATGCGACACCAACTAATTTTAATTTGACAACTATTTCATTGGGTGCTGGAGTTCATAGTATTCAAATTAGGGCGATTTCAACAGCCATCTATCGCCTTGACTCGGGATTGAGTGCGGGGCAAAATTTCACAAGGGTTGGAGAATGGTCGAATAATGGTTGGACGAATGGAACTCAAATTTCAAATCACCATTATAATGCGATTGCAGGATATCGGATTGGAAGGGCATCATCGACAAATGAACCTCATTTTACCGCTCCTTTTTCAGAATGGAATTTCAATCATTTCGGAGCAGGGAATGCAAATTCCTCTCCGCTCACTATGTGGATAAGAGACCCAATACAGCCGGGGACTGAATTCCATGTCAATGCTTCGTCTTTCATGACCCCTCGAAACACTTTTGACCATGTTGTTTTCACTCGTCATGCTGAACAATGGCCTCGAAGCGCTCAAGGTAGTGGTGGAGGAATTTCATCTCCGGGAACAGGGTGGAACCTTGGAGATTATTGGATTCTTCACACTATTAGAATAGTTGTTCCAGAAAATGCTAGAAGACATGGATTGATGTATAAAAGATTGAACTTGCAACTAAGGCACAATTATGCGCCAAACAGACATCTTTTTGAATCTCAAGTCGTCTATATCATTTTTAGACTCCCAGACTCAAGAACTCCTCTCTCAGCACCAAACGTGACTGTTAATGCGAATGCGGAAACTATTTCATGGGCGAATAATGTCAATGCATTAGGGTTCCATGTTTATATTGAAGGACAAAGAAGAACGACATCGTTGGTGACGTCAAATTCGACTTCTCTTGCTCCTTTCAATCTTGGAATTGGTGTTCACAACATTCAAGTTCGTGCGCTCAGCAATAATGTTGCATTTTTGGACAGTGCTTTGAGTGTTAATCGAGTTTTCACTCGCTATATGACGCTTGCAACTCCAACGGGAGTGAACATAAATCAAACTTTAGGAGTTGTTTCTTGGGGTGCTGTTCCGTATGTCAATGGTTATCATATTTATGCCAATGGGACTAGACGAACAACAACCATGGTGAGCGGAACGAGTTTCAACTTGGGAACTATTGGTTTAAGCGAGGCACTTTATGGTATTCAAATTCGAGCAGTTGCAAATGCGGTCTATCGCCTCGATTCGGCATTGAGTGATTCGCAAGATTTTGCGACAATAAGTGAAGTGCAAACTCCATCGAACATAAGACTAGGAATGCACAACGAATGGTCAATATTTGTGACCGTTTTGTGGGACGCTGTTTTTGGAGCGACGAATTTTCATGTTTATGTCGAGGGAGAACACCTTGTGACACTCGGCGGAAATGTGACAAGTTTTAATATTAACACTTTGCGTTCAGAACTGTTGCTTGGTTATCACAGTATCCAAGTAAGAGCAGTTCACTCATCGCCACTGATTCAAAATTCGGGATTGAGTGAGAGCGTGAATGCTTTTTTAAGAGTTTCATTAGACGAATTTTATTTTGAATTTGATGAAGAAAATCTCATGCTAACATGGGATTATGTTCCGCATGCAACGAATTTCAGATTCTATTTGTGGGATGTTGATTGGAATGAATTTCATTATTTTGATGTTGGAGCCGTTTTAAGTTTTGATTTCAGAGTGGTGAGAGAACTGCTTGATTTGGGAAGTTTCTATCTTGAATTGATGGCGATGTCAACATCAATTTATCATGCTCACAGATGGTCTGAAAATTGGGAAAGAATCAGAATAACCATGGCACTACTTGTTCCAAACGGACTGCTACTTGACCAATCAACAAGTATACTGACATGGAATGAAACCGAAAGGGCAACGGGATATCATGTCTATTCTGGAAGCGAGAGAATAACATCTCAAGCGGTTTTAGTAAATTTTGTCGACTTGAACACACTAGGTCTTCGCGCAGGGTTTCACAATATCCATATACGAGCGACGAGTGATGAAATATATGTTAATGATTCACCCCTCAGCCAATCAGTTGTTTTTATGTCGGTGCATATTCTTTCACAGCCTGTCAATGTTGTTTTTAGTGAGCCGATGTTGAGTTTTTCTTCAAGTGCATATGCGACTGGATTTCATATTTATGCAAACGGCGTGAGGGCGACAACGATGCCTATGGGCGCAAATAGCATTAATATAGCATATTTGAATTTGCAAGTTGGAATTTTGAGCATACAAGTCAGAGCAGTGAATGCAGCAATCTATTGGCTTGATAGTCCGCTCTCAAACGCAATCATCGTGACTGTCCATGCAACTCTTGGAACACCACAAAACATTTCAATCAACCAATCAAACGGACTCTTGACGTTTAGTTCTGTTGTGAATGCAACAGGATATTATGTTTATGTCAATGGAGTGCGTGCAACGACTGAACCAATTTTCGGAACAGTCATTAATGTCAATATTCTCAATCTTCGCGTTGGACACAATCAAATCCAAGCAAGAGCAACAAGTTCGGCGATGTATTTTTGGGATTCTCCGCTTAGTGCGACTGTGACATTTGTCAGAGTCATCACTTTGACGGCGCCAGTTGCGACAATCAATCAAACAACAGGCTACATGGTTTGGGATGAAGTTGACTATGCCGCGGGATATCATATCTATGTCGGAGGTATCAGAAGAACTTCAACAATATTAACGACAAACATAATAAACCTTAATAATTTGCCAATCCCACTTGGCTATCAACTCGTTCAAATTGTTGCAATGGGAAATGTTTTCTATGTCAACAACTCTCCAAGAAGTGCGCCTTTAAATTTCACAGTTGAAACAACACTCTCAAGACCAGTTGTGACCGTTAATGAAAGGACGAGAGTCATCTCATGGACAAATGTTCAGCATGCAGCACGCTATGAAGTCCATCTCAATGGAGAACTGTTTGCGACAGTTGCAACATTTCAAGTGAACATGGGACAACTTCCGCTTTCAAATGGAGTGAATTATGTCCAAGTTAGAGCAATAAATCCAGCGAGCTATATCCATGATTCGCAGTTAAGTGAAAAAGGTGAATTCGTCATTGGCTTGACACTTTTTGCTCCAAACATTACTGTTAATGGCAATATTGTCAGTTGGAATCCCGTGCCATATGCCGAGGGCTACTTTGTTTATATTAATGGGGTGAGAAGAAACAGTGAAATGATTTCGGCAACATCAATTGATTTGGTCGCAATGTTCTCGCTCACATTCGGGGTTCACAATATTCAAGTCCGAGCGACCGCGTCAGCAATCTATCTTTTCGATTCAGTTTTGAGCGCAACACGTCAACTAACTCTTGGAACAGTTTTGAGTGCGCCAACAAATTTGAGTTTTAATGAAACAAGCGGAATTCTGCAATGGGCTGGTGTTATGAACGCAACAAGATATCAAGTGTTTGTGAATGGCATTTTCCGAGTTCAAACGACTGACACTTTTGTGTCAATTGATAGTTTAAATTTGATTAGTGGGGAACACAGCATCACAATACGTGCCCTTGCTGATCGTCCAGATATGTTGACATCAGCACCATCGCTATCGTTCATAAAATCGGTTGCCCGTGCATTGACAGCACCAGTTATTAATGAGATTGAGAATGGTCGAGAGGTCATCACATGGAACAGAGTTGAAGGGGCGATAGGTTTTGCAATCTATGTCAATGGAGTCCTCAATCAACGTCTTCCAGCAACCGCAAGAGAGGTGACCTTCGCAAGGCTTGGTCTCAACGGTAATGGTAATGGTAACGGCGGAAATAATAATGGAAATGGTAGCGAAGGGGCTAGTGAATATCTAATCCAAATTCGAGCGCTCGGTGCAAGTGGGCAATCAGTTGACTCCGCACTATCAGAAGTCCAAGTTGTGCGAATTATTCCGCCAACAGTCGACATTGACGATGGGTTCGAATGGACATGGTGGTGGATACTAATCATTGTTGGGGGTGTGTTCTTCCTAATCATTATCGCTGTAGTAATAATTTTTTTGGTTTTGGTTTTGAAAAAAAATAAAAGCCCGAGAAAACACAAACAAGCAAAGAACAAAAAATCTCTAAACGGCAATTACACTGCTCACTATCCACAACAAGGATATGGGCAACAAGGCTACTACGGCTATCCTCACATTCACAACGGACAAGGATATTATGGACAACAATCCCATTATTCCCACCCACAAGGTCACTATCAACAAGCTTACTATTATGGGCGACACCCGCAACAAATGCAACAAGCTTACTATGGGCAACACCAAAGACCTTACACACATGTTTCACCTCAAAAGCAATTGCCCTACAAAGGCAATTCTCAAAAACCCCTAGCACTAACTCAAGGAACAGGTCAAAACTATGGGAACAAACCGAATCCAAACAAAAATGGGCAACAAAGAAATAATCAACAGCGAAAACTGAGTTCAAGCAAACAAGCAGCTCAAAAGCAATATGTTCAACTCTATGATGGAAACATTCGGCACATAAGCAATCAAGCACCTCCAAGGAACAATCCTTATGCCCACACTTATGCGCCGCCAACTCAACACCATCATCACCAAAAAACATCCCACAACAAGCCACCAAGAAGATAATAATCTGGACAGGTGGCAGAATATTCAATCAAACTTAAAAATAGAATAGAGAATAGGATTTGAGATTGATTGAGTGTTGCATAATGCCATCTATCCATAATTGGAGCGATAAATTTATGCCAATATTGAGAATTAAGAGAAAGAGAATTTTTGCGCTGTTAATGCTTTTTGCGTTAATATTGAGTGCAGTTTTTTCTGTTGTTTTTGTGGCAAGAGGGGAAGAAATAATAGTTGAACAAGAGCGTAGCGTGTTTTCACGTGAACAGTTTTTGAAAAATTCTGAAAGAGGAATGGCAGTTCTTGATTATGCAATGGCGCCATTTAAAAATGACAGCATTCAAAAAATGTTCTCAAATTTTCGTGAGAACAGTGAGATTTCGCAGAATATTCACAATGATAGTTTTGCGGGAAAATTTATTGATGACAATGGAATTTTGAATATTGCAATAACTGAAAATAGTCCGTTGTTAAACTCTCGCAACACCCTTTCAAATTTTGATGGAGCAGTTCTCCACAGAGTTAAAACACATTCATTTAATCATTTGAAAGAAATTAAGAACGCAATACTTTTTATTTCTGGCAGTGAAAGAGTGTTAAATGGCGGATATAATATTTTTGAAGTTTCAATAAAAGCACGCTATAATGCTGTTAGTGTTGTTGTTGCAAGTGAGAGAGAGGAGGCTCTGGTCAGAAGTTTGCTAAAAGAGATGTCACTTTATTCACAATATTCTGTGATTTTCTGTTTGAACGAAAGTGCGATGATGAGAGCAATGTCTGGGCCATTTCATGGAGGAGAGGCAATTCACACAAATATAAGCAGTGGAACAATAACTCTCAATGCGGTTTGCAACCTCACATCTCGTCATGGTCTTGTCACCGCTTTCCATGTTGTTGGAAATCTTCATAGAAGAGCGTTTAACAGTAATTTCACGACTGAATTCGGACAAAACAATCGAAGAGGTGTTCTGGCAATAATCGATGCTATGTTTCTTCCTCATGACACTCAAGGTGTTGTCTTGCCGACAACGAATGTTAGAAACAGATGGAATAATATTATTCCAAACGTCAGAAGAGGGGATGAAAGTCAAATAATAGAGGGCATGTCGGTGACAACAGTTGGAATAACGACTGGAACTTTGAGTGGAGTGATAACCGCTTCATCAACTTCAGTTGTGGTTGATATGGGAGGAACAGCTGGAGACATAAGATTTGATAATGTCATAACCACTAATATTCCATTGAGACCGGGGGACAGCGGAGGTCCATTGCTTGCGAATGTTGGTGAGAATAGCTATTTCATTGCAATGAACTTTGCAGCGGGGGAGAGTCACTCCGTGTCAATTCGAGCGACAGCAATTGAAATGCTTCTTGATATCACGTTCATGACGCATGAACTTTCAACCTATGCACCTGTTCAAATGGAAGTTCCTCATTTTGAAAATTTGAGAAGAAATCAAGACACAATTGAATTCAGAAGAAGTGCTTTAAATGGGCAGAGCAATGCTCAAATCAATGGTTTAAATGTTGTGAGTCCCAAAGAAAATGAAAATAGGCTTTATGACATTGCCTTTCGAGGAATTATTCATGGATTGAATGGTTGGGAGGGAATATTTGTTGGAGATGAAAACGCCCCATATGGTGGTGTTTTGAATCCAACGATGTCTGCTTTGTCTTACTTGAGATGGGAAGGAAGTCGGAGTCAGCTTGATGTCACCCCGATAAGTTTTTTTGATGAAATGAATTTTTGGGTGAGAGTTGAAAACAATTTCCAACAATTCACTTTTGTTCGTTTCACAATGTCGGTCATGTCTGATGCAAGTTGGTCAAACGCTGGTTGGGTCAATGGACTTGAAGTTTCAAATCATTTCCACAACACAAATGGTGGCTACAGAGTTGGAAGAGCCGCAACAACAGTTTCTCCAGATCTAAGCACTGGATTCAACGAATGGAATTTTAATCGTTTTGATGCGGGAAAAGGAACTTCATCCGCGCTCACGATGTGGATTGATGAACCTATTGTTCCGGGAACTCATAGAACAATCAACGCATCATCGTTCATGACTTCAAATAACAATAATGTTGGCGGAGTGTTTTTCGGTCGACATGAAGATGGGATTCGCGCTCACACTCCATCGGGAAATGGCAATATCATGACAATACTCAGCCAAGAGTATTTTGAAACTGGATTCTTTGAATCTTTCATCATATCAGTTCCAGATGGCGTTCAAAAGCACGATTTTTATTATTTGAGATTTGTTTTGGCACTGCGTGAAAATTTTGTTGACGGATATATTTTTTATTATAAAACAGTCTATATTATTTTTAGACTTCCCGACACAAGAGTGGGGATTGAAACTCCAATCAAGTCTCTTAATGGAGATATGTTGACTTGGATGGCAGTTAACAACGCAACTGGTTTCCATGTCTATGCCAATGGACAAAGACAAACAACAAATGCAATACAATCTCCCATCAGAGCAATTTCACTCAATTCGCTCTCTTTAGCATTAGGTTCTCATGAAATTCAACTAAGAGCGGTCAACAATTCCAGCAATTTCATTGACTCAGAATTGAGTGAAAGAGTCTCTTTTGCGGTTTTTAAGACACTAGACTCGCCAACTGGAGTAAGGCTTTCAAATAATATTTTGTCGTGGAACGCTACTCAAGGTTCAAACGGCTATGCGATCTATGTTAACGGAATAAGACAGGAATTTGTTCAAGTGAATCAAATCGACACGAACACTCTTAATTTGAGACGAAATGCAATTCTTCAAGTCCGAGCGATTGGAGATGGGAATTATGTTCTTGATTCAAATTTGTCCGAAAATCAGTCAAACAATATTGGTTGCAAAGCAATTTCAATCACAACTTCTGCGACAGTTGTTTCATTAGTTTTGATTGTTTTGGGTTCACTTTTCCTTGCAATATTTTTGATTAAGAAGCGAAAAAAAGAAACGAAGTAAAATCTAAAAAATGAAATTTAAAATTTTGACAATATTTCCAGAGATGTTTGCTCCACTTAAACAAAGTGTTATTGGTAGGGCAGAGAAGAGCGGAGCGATTGAAATTGACATTATTGATATTCGCTTATTTTCAGCATGCAAACACCGTAAAGTTGATGATGTTCCGTATGGGGGCGGGGCAGGCATGGTTATGACTTGTCAGCCGATTTATGATGCGATTAATGCAAATGATCCAAATCATGAATACTTGAGAGTGTATCTTTCGCCAAAAGGCGAAATTTTAAAACACGTGATGTCAAAGGAACTTGCAGAAAAGCATGACAAAATACTGCTTCTTTGTGGACACTATGAAGGGGTTGACCAAAGGGTTATCGACCTAATGATTGACAAAGATATTTCAATTGGCGACTTTGTTTTGACTGG
>WQSV01000056.1 GCA_009787685.1 Bacillota bacterium | reverse complement strand
CGCGTATAGACGGTTATCACTTCTGGGTAGTAGGGAATAGGACTGTTAAATTAGAAAAAGTCCATACCGACCAAATTCTTATTGAACTTGCTCAAAAGCATGGACTTGAGTTTGTGTGTAATTTCGGAAGAGAAATTTCAAATAAAGTAATGCCGCAGCGCAACTCGCCTACAAATAAAAACGGTGCTAAAGTTGAAACTATGACAAAAGAACACATAGTAGTGTTTAGAAAAGTTGCCTAAACAAGCCTAGTTTTCTGGAAAAGGTGAATATAATCGCGTGGAAAAATCCTAAAACCTGTGCCATGGTCATGGGTTTTTCCTTTATTCTTTCCGCTGTTATATTGACCGATGCGCAGGTCAATTAAAATTTTACCTTCGCGAACAAGTTTAATAATACCCGAAGAGCTGAATCCGTTCAATAAGAACGCTTCAGTAAAATGAAACTCTTCATTGGCACCAGCGCCGCGCGATTCTGCGATGACATAGATGAATTGGCCGCCAAGTTTTTTATCCATTTTGAATATAAGTTTTTCGATTTCCCATTTTGCTTCAACGGCTTTGACTTGTGCGCTATCTAGGGACACAATCATTATATGATTATCATCGCATGCAATTTTTAATTTATAGCCAAGTGGGTTAGGAGAATATCGATTGGTCGACAAAGTCGAATGCAAAACTTTTGCATCGTTACCGTATGCAGCGCTACTGTACCCAAACTTTAGACGTAAAAGAGTATTGGCGCGCGGCGGTTCGTCAGGTGATTTGGTTATTAGAGTAAGCATGCTGCCAGCATTTGCTCGCATCGACTTGAGCTCAAATGTCCCATAATCAGGGCCTTGAATATTGTTTTCATCAATGCCAAGCAAATCCTCAAGAGTTTTTCCGATCCCAGTTGTGCCAGAGCGATGAGTTTTCACCCAGCCCTGTTCCTTGATTTTCTTAAATTTTTCTATAAATGTTTCTAGCGTTAATTCAGTATCAGACATGATAAAGCGACTCCTTTGTAGAACCTACCTATACATTCTATCAAAAAAGATATATGCTTGTCCAGCAAACAAAAGGAGTAATTGATTGGAATAAAGAATGGGAAGTAGTATAAGCGGTGATAGTAGAATCAATAGTAGTGTGGGAACTGATGATGATGATACTGGAGGTGCTATTGACAGAGTTATTAAAATATATGAAAAAATTTCAAATTTGCAAAATAGGCGGATGTGAGAAAAAATGGAGAAACTTTTGAAAATAAAGAAAAAAATGATTAGTGAGGTGTTTCGGAGTGTTCGGATCCCGAAAAATAAAAAATAGCAATTTTAGAGCAAAATTGTCTCTAAAATCGCTATTTTGGTGGGAGAAGAGGGACTTGAACCCTCACGAGGTTGCCCTCACTGGATTTTGAGTCCAGCGCGTCTGCCATTTCACCACTCTCCCAAGTGATTGTTTTTGATTGATTTTTTCTAAAGAACAATAAATCTTTAGATTGCTATGTTTGCTGTTTTGCTTTATAAGTGTGTTCTAGGTTTTTTTGCTTTTACGCAAAGATAAAAACAGTATAACACACTTTTTTTTCCAATGCAAACATTTTTAACACTCCTTTTGAAAAAAATATTTCGTCAATTTTCGACATAATTCTCAAAGTCTGTCATATATATGTATTTGAGAAACTTAAAAAAACACAAACACTCAAAATCACAACAATTGAGAATTGTTCGCGAAAATAATGAGATATAGATTTGATTATCATGTGAGAGATATTGAAAAATTTGTTGGAAGAAACAAATGGGTGATGCTCGTTGCACTCATCTTTTGTGTTGCCGGAATAATTCTAGGAGTAATCAGCGTATTCAATTCTTCCGATGGAGCATTCGATTCAGGCGGATGGTTCTTGATTGTTCAAAATGTTCAACGGGGTTTTCTTGGTTTTTTTCTCTCACGTATTTTCACATTTTTGATTTTGACCCTCATCATGTTCCTTTTTTCTGCACGCGCAGTTCTTTCTCTTCTCAACGCACTAGTCCTCGCGATTTTTTGTTTTCTGCAAGCGCGAACGCTTGCATTTTCAATCGGCTTTCTCGGGTTTTCATTTTTGCCAGCGGGCATAATTTCGGCACTAGCGTTGCTTGTCCAAGTTTGCATTTTGAGTGCAATATTTGCAAGTTTAGTCAAATGTGCGCTCTACACTCGTTGTCATTACCACCGCTTTTTGCACTATCTTCGTTCTCACTATGTCGTCAACAAATATGCCCTTCTTCTTCTCACAATAGTAATTCTCCTTGAAGCAATACTTTTCTCAATCTTCACAATTGGTGTAATACTCTAGCGTGCTGGGCAAATTTAGTGTTCAGAGTCAACACTCTGCTTGCCAAGGTGAGGGTGAGCATAATACTGCAGGGTGGCGGTGACAGGTTGAGTTCCTGCAAGCAAGAGAAATAATTGAAAATTCACAATCTTGAGTGTTGAATGCTGGCATTGACAAGGGTCTTCGACCCTCTTGACGCTGAAAGTAAACACAAGGCAGAACCCTATAAACCAGTCGAAGACTGTCGACAAGGGTCTTCGACCCTCTTGACGGAGAGTGCGAATGCAAGCAGAATCCTATAAACCAGTCGAAGATTGTCAACAAGGGATTTCCCCCTTTGTTGGGATATTACACTAGTAATAGCAATTTCCGACAAGCGGGCTGAAAACTCTTGACAAGGGCTTTCAGCCCGCTTGACGCTGAATTCAAATACAAGCAAAACCCGACAAACCAGTCGAAGACTGTTGACAAGGGCTTTCAGCCCTTTTGAAGGAAATTGCTATTACTTAAACTTCTCCGACAAAGGCATCAAAGATGCTTGACAAAAGAGAATTCAAATGCTAAACTGTTTGCATTATGCAATATAAAAAGAAAGAAGTAGCAGACAAAATTTTAGACGCGGCCCGTGAAGAGTTTCTTGCAAAGGGCTATAAAAATGCAAACATCGTTTCAATTGCCGAAGAAGCGGGGGTTCCAGTTGGGAATCTCTATCGCTATTTTTCGTCGAAGCATGACTTGTTAGATGCAGTTGTCGGAGAAACTGTCAAAAAAATCCCTCACCTCGTCACTCAAATTGAAAGTGCCGAGTCAGATGGAATGCCACTTGAGTTGTTCATGGTGTTTGCATGCGAAGCTCTCATGCAGGTTTTTGAGCAATACGGAAAAGAACTCGTTATTCTTTCTTCTCGCTGCGCACAAACAAAATATGAAGACTTCGTTGAAAACCTCAACGGACACATTTTGAAAGTCGTCACGCATAAAATGTATGGTGATAACATCTCCGAAAACGATTCAAAATTCGGAGCAATCATCACAAAAAGTTTCATGTCGAGCATGTTTGAATTGTTGCGTCTTGCTCAAGGCAGAGAAGAGTTGCAAGAACTAACATTCAGAATGCTAAAATTCTACTTTTATGAAATCGAAAAAAGAACAGCTCAATAGTCTGAGTTTTTTTAAGAGTTAAGGGTGAGGAGTGAAGAAAAATGAAAAAACAAATCAAGAAAATAGGTCTCGTTTTGATTGTCATGGCTCTGATGCTAGTGGCTGTTTTTGCGATTTCAGCGTGTGACGATATCCCAGTTCAACCGCCACCGCCAAATGAAACAACGCATCTATTGACTCTTTCTCCAATGCCAATGCCCGAGGGTTTTACATATCTTTCTGTTCACAATGGCGTTGAGGGAGAAATGAGACAACATTTTTGGCAAGGCTCTCGAGTTCCAGAAGGGACTGTTTTGACGATTTATTTCAGAGGAGATGAAGATTTTGAAGTTTCTGTTCGAATTAATGGAATTTTTCAATCTCCAACAATTGATGCAGAAAGAGACAATCTCCATGTTGTTTTGGCAGCAATGAACTCAGCTATTTCAATTTCTCTTGAATCGCAACCTCTTAGGAGCAATCAACCAAGCGCCCCAACTCGCCTCAACATCACCGCACCTCTTCAAATGACCTATGGCGAGAGTGCAATCATTGTTGCAACTCCATATCCAGTTGCGAGTGCAAACAATATTCATTTCCTAATCACTGACCCAAACGGAAACAATTTTGCCATCACTCAAACAGGACTTCCAGCAATCAATTTCATCCCGTCAAGAATAGGTGGCTATTGGGAAATTTATGCGTTCCTTGAAGGCTTTTCCAATGTTTCGGGACAGCACACGGTCTATATCACAATTCCATATATCCCGACAGATGGATATCACTCTGTGACTATTATTCGCCCAAGTTTTGGCTATGATTTCTTCCATGTTTTTGAAATAGAAAACAGAAACTTATCAACGGTGAGATATCTTTCAGATAATGACAGAGTTCGTGATGGGCTAGAAATTTTTATTGAATTTTCAAGAGTGCCCCAATATTATTTGAGGCTCTATATCAACGGAGTAAGCGACGGATTGCTCACTTCACTTGGATTCTTCTCAATTGATATTATACTTGAAGATGACATCGTCATTGAACTCAAGGCGGTGTCAGTCGGTTCACCATCACTTTTCCACACTGTCACGATTATTCGTCCAGACTCCGAAACCTATGACTGGATTGCTGTTTTTGATGGAACCACTTGGCAGTTGCTTGAAAGTGGAGACCAAGTTAGAACAAACACTTGGATTGACATTAATTTTTCGACAGCATTTGGTTTTGATATTTTTATGTATGTCAATGGGGCTAGAAGCATAGAATGGGTTTTTCAAATAACTAGGGACACAACAATAGAATTCGTCACAGAGGAAAGATTTAAAACAGTTGGAGTTGGTCATTTGGGCGAGGGAGTTTTGAGCATTACTCTCACAGTTGGAGAAGGGGAGTCGCAAACAGTCCTTAACGCTGGCGGAGTTGCCTTTGTGAGAGAAGGAACAATTGTCAGAATTGACTGGCAAACGAAACCTAATTTCGTTGGGAGACTTTATTTGAACGGAAGCATGACAACGAACAGCTCTTTCACTGTTTGGCAAAACATGGAGTTTTCAGTCGTTGCATATCCTGCTCACATCATTTCAATAATCCGTCCAACCTCGGGCTACATGAATTTCTACATCGCGGAAATCATTGGAGAATGGAACTACAGAACCCTTCAAGACAATGATGTTGTTGCCTATGGTGCTTATATTTTCCTTGAATTCAGAAGAAGTATTGGCTATGATTTGACGCTTTATGTCAACGGAATTTTGACAGAAACCAGAAATTGGCATCAATATCGCTATGCTGTTTTGGAAATCACCCAAAACACAATGATTGAAATAAAAGCTTCTCACCGTTATTATCTTGTCGAAGCACTTCCATTAATTGATGGCATCTCAAATGTTGTTATTTTAACAGAGTTCGCCACAGGTGTTTCTGGAAATATTTTGCCACTTGGCTTATCAAGGCAAGTCCGCGAGGGAAGTTTCATTAATGTTTCATGGGAGGAAAGACCGAATTTTGTTGGACGATTATATGTCAGTGGAATTCGCACATCGGGAGAAAATCCAAGCCTTATTCATGTCCTTGGGAATCTAGAACTTATTGTTGTTCCAACAAGACTCCACACTATTGGAATCGTTCGTCCAACTTTTGGCTACACGAGTTTTTTTGTCAGAGATGAGAGAAGCTGGAATATTATTCAGCATGGAGAGCAAGTTCTTGATGGGACAAGGATTGACATTGAATTTATAAGAGCTGTGGGCTATGATTTGGAAGTGTTTGTCAACGGAGTTCGCAAAGAAATGAACACTTGGCAACAAGTTCGCTATGTGGTTGTAGAAATTGAACAAAACACAACAATCGAATTAAGAGTAGGCAGAAGATATTATTCGGTTGACATTCTTCCGCTTGTTTCGGGAGTGGAGCATTTTGTTGCAAGGGTTGACGGAGAAGTTTTGACAGTTGGGGAAACAACTCAAATCCAAGAGGGACGTTTTGTTGAAATTGAATTGTCAGCATATTCTGGCTTAACGGCAATGCTATATATCAATGGAGTTCGTTTGCGCATATTAAGTGAAATTTATTCTGTTCAAGTTCTTTTAAACATTGAAATATCAATAGTCGTGGTTGACTATGAATATGTCAATGTTATTGTTGCAGCGAATATCCCATTGAGATTAACAATTCAAATTCGCGATCATGAAAACATTCTTTTGCAAACGGGCTATAACTTGGTGAGACTCGAAACCGAACTTAACATTTCATGGAATATCTTTGACCCGTGGTTTGCTGTTTATATTATTGTTGGCGGAGTTCGCTCAAACAGATTTTATAACAACATCACTGAAAACACGATTCTAGTTGACAGGGATAACCTTACTATTGTTTTTGAAATCTACGATTTGTGGGGAACACCAGTTCGAGTTTGCTTTGATTCAAATGGTGGCAGGATGGCTCCGAATTTTCACATCCTGACATTGGCGGGAAACTGGATTAATCAACCAAGTGGAATCAATGCTCCAACAAAAATTGGACACAGATTAACAGGGTGGCACACTTCAAGGCACGAAGTTGGAGAGCAAACAGATGAGTCAAGATGGGATTTTTGGAATTCAGTTTGGCGTTCAAAAACTCTTTATGCCGGATGGGAATTTATTGGGAATCATGATGAGTATCTCAACGATGAAACTCGTTCAACTTGGGTTCAAGGAGGACACGTTTATTTTCACTATAGCCACGGAGACTGGCATAACGACACTCGCTATGTTCGCAATGCAAATGGTCAACTCATTCGCAACGCCAACGGAATTCCAAGAAGATTTCATGATTATGCTTTTTGGGTCTGGGGAGAACCTCATGGAGAAGGTGTTCGAGTTGATTTTCAACATTTTTGTGAAATAAGTGGAGCAATCGGAATGCTCAACTTCAATCAAATTCACATGGCAGGAGTGAACAACAATATTCCAATAGATTTCAGAACTTTCAACCAAGTTTCTTTCCTTGTTGGAACTCGCAACACTGTTGGGTTTCCGGGAATAGTTTGGGGAAGAGACGGCGCGAATGTTTATCTTGAAAATGTTTGGATTTGTCAAAATGAAGGCGGACACTTCCGAAAAGAAAGAAATGTCGTCCATGTCTTCATGGAAAGAGGAAGAACAATTGACTCAAGAACAACTTGGATCGCGGACGAGAGCATCACTAATTTTTGGGACTTTCACCCGGGAGTTCATTCAATTTTGACAAGAGGTTGGGCAGAAACAAGGTCGACTAACATTGATGAATCTCTTTATGTCATGAACAACGGTGAAAGAATCTATGTTGACTTTGCCCGTCCAGTTGTTAACGACATTTCCTCCCCTGCTCCAATTATGCCGAACTCACCCGACTTTTTGCAAAATGTCGGAGTTGGCTATCAAATCTTTGTTCCAACTTTCGCATCAAGTGCTTGTGCAATTCAACCGGGATTTGGAACTCTTCGAGGAATAATCAATGTTCTTGAATCGGGCTACTTCTGTGAACTCGGCGTCGGGGCGTTGTGGCTCACTCCAATCAATCTTTCGGCATCTTATAGCATGTATGACGCGATTTGCTTTTTCTCAATCGACCCAAGAGTTGGAACGAAAGAAGACTTTGCTGAACTAATTGACCGTTCCCACGCAAGGGGAGTGAGGATAATGATGGATCTTGCTCTCAATCATGTTTCAACGCGTCACCCATGGTTCCGCGAAGCAATAAGATTAAATCCTGAATTCAGAAATTTCTTCACAATCAAACATCTCGACACTATTGACACACTCAGAGTCTATGGCTGGAATGGTCTAAGACAGCAACGAGGCGCTATTAATTCCGATTGGCATCCACTCAAAAACGGATATTACTACTATGGAATGTTTGGAACAAGTATGCCCGACCTTAATTTTTCCTATCAACTAGTTCGAGACATGGCAGTTGATGTTGCAAAGTTTTGGCTCGAATTCGGAGTTGATGGATTCCGTCTTGATGCAATCAACCACATTTTCAACGATAACGAGTATTTTCCAAGAGCGGATTATTTGCCGTCTGGTATGTGGAGAGAAAACCACGTTCATTTTGGAAAAAACATGCATTTTTGGAGAGAATTCAATCATGCAGTTAAATCCGCTTTTCCGAACGCGTTCTTGGTTGGTGAACATTTGACTGCAGATCAAAGTATTGTTGCGCCATACTTCGCTGGAGTTGACTCTCAATTTAACTTTGATTTCCACTTCAACATTGGACAAATGTTTGGCAATCGCTATCATGGTCAGAACGGTCAAAGGTGGAGTGATATCGGAAGAGTAATCAACCAAATCAACAACGTCAACCAACACCACAGAAACAATCCGGGGCAAGCGAGCTATAACGACATGATTGATGGACACATC
>WQSV01000055.1 GCA_009787685.1 Bacillota bacterium | reverse complement strand
CCTCATCGACAATCACGTTTATTGGGGCAACGCGCTTAAAATCGCGAAAATAACTCATCGCAGATGTCTTGACATGAACGAACGTGCGCTCCGCAATGTTGAAGTTGGTATTGGCTACAACCAAAGAAAAGACAACTTTGATATCACAGCCGCATGTGAAGTAATGGCAATACTTAGCCTTTCAAAAGATGAAAAGAACCTCAAAGAGAGGCTTGCGAATATAATAGTTGGTGAAAACGAAGATGGAAAGCCAGTTTATGCAAAAGACCTCAAAGCAGAAGATGCTATGGCAATAGTTTTGAAAGATGCAATCAAGCCAAACCTCGTCCAAACGCTTATTGGAACTCCCGCATTTGTTCACGCAGGGCCCTTCGCAAACATTGCTCATGGATGCAACAGTATCATCGCAACTGCAACAGCGTCGCATTATGCTGATTATGTTGTCACTGAAGCAGGCTTTGGAGCAGACCTTGGAGCGGAAAAATTTCTCGACATCAAGTGTCGTGAAATGGGGCTTGTCCCATCTGGAGTTGTCATCGTTGCGACTATTAGGGCTCTAAAGGCGGCTGGTGGAGTGAAAGAGAATCTCGGCGAAGAGAATATGGATGCTCTTATGACAGGATTCTCAAACCTCAAAGGTCATATTGAGAACGTCAAAAACATCTTCAAACTTGATTGCATTGTTGCAATAAACAAGTTTGTTTCAGACACAGACAAAGAAATTGAGTTTGTCAAAAACGAGTGCGAAAAACTTAAGACAAAAGCAATTTTAAGTGAAGGCTGGGCAAAAGGTGGAGAAGGAGTGAAAGACCTTGCAGAAGAAGTAACAAAACTAGTCAGCAAAAAACTTGAGTATGTCTATGAATTAACCGACTCAGCAGAAGAAAAAATCAAAAAGATTGCAACAAAAATCTATGGGGCTGACGACGTTATTTTTGAAGACAAAGCACTAGAAGCTCTCAAGAAACTAAAAGACAACAACTATCCAGTTTGTATTGCAAAAACGCAATATTCATTTTCAGACAACAAAGAACTGCTTGGTCGTCCAAGTGGGTTCAAAATCACTATTCGTGACATCTTGTTGAAAAATGGTTCAAAGTTTCTCGTCGCAATAGCAGGAGACATCATGCTAATGCCGGGATTATCAAAAGTTCCAAGCGCGGAAAAAATGACCATCAACGACGGAGTCATAACAGGATTGTTTTAACTAGTGCATAAAGAATAGTGAATAACTAATAACGCAGATTATAGTTTTTCAATAATAATTTGACAACAGTTATTCACTATTCACTATTCACTATTCACTAAAATCATGAGTAATTTTCTAGAAGACATCATCGAAAAAGATTTGGAAAGCGGGAATGTGAAAACGATTAAAACTCGTTTCCCGCCCGAGCCAAATGGTTATTTGCATATTGGGCATGCTAAAAGCATTTGTCTAAATTATGGGCTTGCCAAGAAATACAATGGCGAGTTTGTTTTGCGTTTTGACGACACAAATCCGCTCAAAGAAGACACTGAATATGTCAATTCAATTATTGATGACGTTTTGTGGATAACAGGTCTCAAAAAAGAGGATTTAAAAATTTATTATGCTTCGGACTACTTTGGTATAATGCATGAGTGTGCAGTCTCTTTGATTGAAAAAGGTCTGGCATATGTTTGTGAACTCTCTCCAGAAGAAATCCGTAAATCAAGAGGGACTTTTGAAAAAAAGGGAACAAACAGTCCACATCGCAATCGATCAATCAAAGATAACCTAAAACTGTTTGACGAGATGAAGAATGCAAAAAACGGTTTTGTTCTTCGTGCAAAAATTGACATGGCGAGTCCAAACATGAACATGCGTGACCCGATTATCTATCGTGTTTTGAAAGGTGAACATCATTTCCGCCAAGGCAACAAATGGCAAATCTATCCAATGTATGACTTTGCTCATCCAATAGAAGATGCGATTGAAGGAATAACTCACAGTATTTGCACTCTTGAATTTGAAGACCATCGCCCGCTCTATGACTGGACTCTTGCGAATGTCAACACGAAAGCATTCAAGTTTCGTTCTCGTCAATTTGAGTTTGCTCGACTAAATCTGACACGCACTATTATGTCAAAGCGCTATCTAAAGTCGCTTGTTGATGAAAAAAAGGTCGAAGGCTGGGATGATGCGAGAATGCCGACAATAGCAGGACTTCGCCGAAGAGGCTACACCCCGAATTCTATTCGAAATTTTTGCCTAAGCGTTGGAGTTGCAAAAGCAAACAGCGAAGTTGATGTCAGGCAACTAGAAAGTTTCATTCGTTCGGAGTTGAACGCGACTGCACATCGTGCGATGACAGTTATTCGTCCAATTGAAGTTGAAATAACCAATTTTGACGAAACCCACAAAAGAACATTGGATTTTTCCTATGGCTTGAGTATTGGGCTTGAGCGTCCAATCGAAAAAGAAGTTTCAAGAAAAATTAGCTTTTCGAAAAAAATCTATATTGATGAAAGCGACTTTTCGCTTGACCCTCCAGAAAAATACAATCGACTAGTCAAAGGCGGATTCGTCAGACTCAAAAGTGCTTATATCATCAAATGCACGGGCTATGAAAAAAATCCAGATGGTTCAATCAAAAAAGTCTTTGCTGAAATCGTTCCAGATTCGCTCTCCGGAAATGACACAAGTGGAGTGAAAGCAAAAGGTGTCATTCACTGGGTCGACACAAAAACGGCAGTTGATGTCAAAGTTCGACTTTATGACTATTTGTTGAACGATGAAGAAGGAGATTTTTTGAACAAGCTAAACGAAAATTCGCTTGAAATCGTCATTGCAAAAGCAGAAAAACATTTGGAAAAATCAAAACAAGGTGAGTCGTTCCAATTCATTCGAGAGGGCTACTTTGTTCGAGACGAAAAAGCAAAGGAACTCGTTTTCAACAGAGTCGTTGCTCTAAAAGACAGTTTTAAAAGTTAATAGTGAATAATGAACAGTGAATGATTTTTAGAACAGTTATTCACCATTAAATATTCACTAAAAAAACGGAGATATTAAAAAAATGAAGATTCTACTAACAGGCTATAAGTGCGCATTAATGAAAGGGTGCAATGAGTATTTAAAACAAAAATATGAAGTTGCAATGCAAGATGAAAAAAAACTAAATGATTTTGACAAAATTAAAGAGTTGTTTCGAAGCAAGCAGTTCGACACAGTAATATTTTTTGCTCTTGGGAACGCCGCTCTCGAATTTTTTAGAAACATTCAATATTCAAGCATAATTAATGGAGTGAATAAAATTCTACTAGTCACTGATCCGGGAGATTTTGATTTGTCACGAGATGTTGAAGACGCGGATGACAATGAGCATCAAAGGCAAATTCCAACTCAAGATGGGGGTCTTGAAAAGTATTTATTAAGTCTTTTAGCTTCAAAAGACAAAATCACAACAACTCTCCGTGTGTTTGGATTGTTTGGACAGGGAGTTGATGGAGAGCTTTCGAAAGCGGTTGCAAAAGCAAAAAAATCTCGTAAAATTTCTATTGACTCCGACAAGGAATTGTCATTGCTCTATGTTGAAGATGCGGTCAAAATAATTGATGAATTTGTTGTCAGTGATGTCGAAAAAGGCTTTTTCAATGTTGCTCCAGATTATGCAACAACTCACTCAGAAGTTTTGAAAAAAGCAAAAGCCTATTTCAAAAAAGAAGGAATTGAAATTGAAGTAGCAATAAAATCAAACACCCCAGCAAACATATTAACAGCAAACAGCGAAAAATTAATCGCATTCTTGCCAGAAAATTTCCGCTTCACAACACTTGCCAACGCGGTTAACAAAACTTTAAAAACTTATTAGAAAAACTAACAATCATTGTGCATTGTGAATTGAGTGTGTATATATAATGAAATCATTAACAGCAAAAAACCTAAGAAAACTTTGGAGTGAATTTTTTTCTTCAAAAAATCATGCAATAATATCAAGCGCTTCGCTTATTCCAGAAAACGATCCAACGGTCTTATTCACGACTGCTGGGATGCACCCGCTTGTCCCATATTTAATGGGACAAAAGCACCCGTCTGGCAAAAGACTTGCAAACATTCAAAAATGCGTTCGAACAGGTGACATTGACGAAGTCGGAGACGACAGTCATTGCACATTTTTTGAAATGCTTGGTTCATGGAGTCTTGGGGATTATTTCAAAGAAAACGCAATAAAATTCAGTCACGAATTTTTGACAAACAAAAAATATCTTGGTATTGACCCAAGCATGCTTGCAGTTTCGGTTTTTGAGGGCGACAAAGATTCTCCAAGGGACGAAGAAAGTGCGAAGTATTGGATTGAATGTGGACTGAAAAAAGAACAAATCTACTATCTTCCCAAAAAGAACAATTGGTGGGGGCCTCCGGGGCTCACGGGACCATGTGGACCAGACACAGAAATGTTCATCGTTCGTGGAGAGAATTGTTCAAATGAATGTTCGCCGGCGTGCGAGTGTGGAAATTTTCTCGAAATTTGGAACGATGTCTTCATGCAGTACAACAAAACTGGCGAAGGAAAATTTGAGCCACTATCTCAAAAAAATGTCGACACAGGCATGGGGCTGGAGAGAACTCTTTGCATAATCCAAGGTGTTTCAAGTGTCTATGAAACGGACGTTTTTGTTCCAATCATGAAAGCTGTCACATCTTTTATTGGTGAGAATTCGCTTGATGAAGTTGAAACAAAAAAAGCAAAACGCATTATTTCTGACCACATTCGAACAGCAGTTTTCATGATAGGAGATGGAGTCACTCCATCAAATGTTGATCAAGGCTATATTCTCCGCAGACTAATTCGTCGTGCAATCAGATTTGCAAAACAGCTCGGAATCGATTTTTCAAATATATCCGCTATTGCAAAAACTGTTTTAGAAGTCTATCATTCTGACTACTCTGAGCTAAAAAATGAAACTTTAATAATCGGTGAAATTGAAAAAGAAGTTCAAAAATTTGAAAAAACCTTGATTAAAGGCTTGAGTGAATTTGAAAAGCTTTGCTCATATTTGGTTGGCGATGTCATCAGTGGAAAATCCGCATTTAAGCTTTATGATACCTATGGTTTCCCGTTGGAAATGACTCAAGAACTTGCGAAAGAAAAAGGATTGACTGTCAACGAAGAAGCGTTCAAGTCGGCATTTGCTGACCATCAAAAGCTCTCGCAAGCAGGAGCAGAACAAAAGTTTAAAGGAGGACTCGCAGACGACGGAGTTGCTGTGACTCGACTCCACACTGCAACGCACTTGCTTCACAAGGCACTAAAAATTGTCCTAAACGACGACACTGTTTCTCAAAAAGGCTCAAACATAACGAGCGAGAGACTAAGATTTGATTTCAATTTTTCTCGTCCAATGACCGAAAATGAAATCAAAAAAACCGAAGGTCTAGTCAACGAGCAGATAAAGAAAAAACTGTCAATCACAAAAAAAGAAATGACAGTCGATGAAGCGAAAAAAACGGGCGCAATCGGATTGTTTAAATATGATGAAAAAGTTCTAGTTTATTTCATCGGAGGAAACCCGGAGGCAAAAGACAAGAACAGCGAAGTCTTTTCAATAGAATTTTGCGGAGGGCCTCACGTTGAAAACACTTCTGAACTTGGCACATTCAAAATACAAAAAGAACAATCCTCATCAGCAGGAGTTCGAAGAATCAAAGCAGTTCTTGAATAAATAAGCAAATCACAGAATACAAATTGCTAGTTTAAAATATCAATAAAAATATACTGTAAAATTATGTAAATGTAACGATTTCTAACGATTTCTAACGATTTATAATCAAAATGCAAGCATAGAAAAATGTTTGCATTTTTTGTTTGAAGGTAATAAAATAGATTGGAGAACTGTTAGGCTAAGACAGTCAATCTTAAAAACTTTGTTAAGCAAAGGAGAAGGGAGATGAGCAAACAACACGATAAATACGCATTAAATTTCAATATCGAGCATTTGATTTTTGCAGAAGAACAAATGAAAGATATTTTGCTGGAATTTGGATTGTATCCAAATCTCACAGGCTTTGAGTCAATTGTTGAAGCAACTTTTATCATGTTAAAATATGACTATCGCCTGAGCATAAAAGAAGTCTACAAAATTATTGCAGTCAACAAAGCGACGAGTGAAAATGCAGTTGAAAAAGCAATAAGACACGCAATTAAACATATCTACAACATGGGAAGATTAAAAAAATTTGAAGAAATTTTCGAGCTAAAATTCGTTGACGAAGGCAACATGATAACCAGCAACCAGTTCATTTCGTTGATGTATCTTTTGATTAAAAAAAGAATGAGAGAAAAATGGGGCAGTATTTTTCCATCAACCTTTGAAAGAGTAATCAGTTTCAATGGATTTTAGTCAGCGATAATGTTTGCAAAGCGTGGTTTTGCAAATATGAAAAAAATTGTTTTTGACTCAAAAAATTTGAAAAGAGTCTTCGACCTTTTTGACGGAGAGGCGAATATTATTAAAACCCGACACAGAGTGTTTAAAAGACTTGACATGGGTCTTCGACCCCTTTGTTGACGAATTTCTTGTAAAAGTAATTTCTCACAAAAGTATCAAAGATGCTTGACATTACTTTTTGAGTTGAAATCTGTCATGTTTCACAAAAAGCTGACTAATGAGAAATTTCTGTCGTTGACTCAAAATACTTGACATGGGTCTTCGACCCTCTTGTCGGGGGATTTCTTGTAAAAGTAATTTTTCACAAAAGTATCAAAGATACTTGACATATTTTATTTTTTGTGGCATTATTTTTTCAATGGAAAAAAAGTGTGAAAAATGTGGACGAAAGCTAGCGTTTGAGTTGGAGTCGACGGTTTGCAATTACTGTAGTGCTTTGATGATTGATGAAGTGCGTGCAAAGCAGTCTGGGCAAAAAATTTCAAAGAAAAAACCACCAGCCCAAATAGCAACCAGACCTCTGGGTATTTCGATTTTCGGAGTGATTTTGGCTGGAGTGTCACTACTTTTATTTGCGTTTCAAAGTTTTGCTGGAGTGTTTATGTTCGTTGCTTTGCTTACTTTCCTTATTTGTCTTATTGGAGTTGTCACTGGAGTGAGAGGGAACAAAGGGCAAGAGAAGAAGGAGACATCGTTTTATGTTGCAATTCTTGTTGGAAGTGTCGGGATTACAATTGCGCTTACATCATTCGTTTTTGCAATTGTGTTCCTGTTTTCAAATGGCTACTACAACGGATATTAAGAGAGTTTAATGACTAAATTTTTTTTGATTTTGTCCCCAAAAACGCTTGTGATATTTTTTAGTGTGTGATATAATGATAACGTTAAGAATGAGATTGAATGAAGTTACCTAAGCCGAAAGGGCTTGGGTAATTTTACTGCAAAGAAGAAATTCTTATTTTTCAGATGTTCTTTGCAGTTGTTTTTTGTTTTGAAAACCAAAAACAACAACTATGACGAAAGTTGTTTTCAAGACAAGACGATCGTGATAAAAGCGTTAGTTGACGCAAAGGAGTTGTCGACAAAAGAGTCGAAGGCACAACATGAATATTGATTTGATTTCTGAAAAAATTAAGCCTGTTATTGACTCTCTTGGCTATGAATTATGTGATGTTGAGTTCAAGAAGTTGAGGGGAGAGAAGCACTTGAGCGTATATATTGACATTCCAACAGGCATATCATTGGATGATTGTGAAAAAGTTCATCTTGCGATTGATCCAGTCATTGAAGAGTTGACAGCGTCTTTTGAAGAAATGTATTATCTCAACGTTTCAAGCCCGGGACTAGACAGACCCTTCAAAAAACAACGCGACTTTGAAAGAAACTATGGACGCGAAGTTGAAGTGAAGCTCTATGCTCAAATAAAAGGCAAGAAATATCTTGAAGGTGTTTTGATTGAAAAGAGAGAGCATGCAGTTGTTCTTGAAATAAAAGGCGAAAAAACAACTGTTGAAATGACAAGAATTGCTCTCGTTCGACCACTCGTCAAATTTGATCAAATAACATAATATTTAATGCAGAATGTAGAATGCAGAATGCAAAATAAATGTGAAAAATAATCTAAAAAAATATAACAACTATTCTGCATTTTGCATTTTGCATTCTGCATTATAACAGGAGTATATCATAATGATAAACAAAGACTTTTTTCCCGCACTTGAAGCATTGGAAAGAGAGAAGAGAATCAAGAAAGAGATTTTCATGGAAGCACTAGAAACGGCTCTAGTTATTGCCTATAAAAGGCATACTGGAACTCCGAAAGCAATAAAAATAAAACTAGTGCCAGAAAGAAATCAAATCAAAATCACCGCTTTTTTGGATGTTGTTGATGTTGTTGAAAACAAAGATATTCAAATCTCACTTGAGGACGCTCGACTAATCAACAAAAAATATAAAATTG
>WQSV01000054.1 GCA_009787685.1 Bacillota bacterium | reverse complement strand
AAAGAATGGAAGGAATGCTAAAATTTTGATTTCCCCCATGTCTTCGGGATACATAACTTGGTCAGTGTTTTTTGGAATGCTCACCGCAGCGTAAAGTTGAGAAAACATGTTCTCTTCATCATAGACACAAACTTTTTGCTCCCCAGTTGTTCCTGAAGTGCAGAACGCTATTTCAGTTCCAAAATTTGCGTCATAATCAACGCTTCCTTTTGCGAAAACTTCATCAACAGCAATGTGAGAAATATCTCCAAGTGACTTGTCAGAAACAACAGGAAGTGGGGTGTTTAAGCCATAGGCATTCTTCAAAATCTGATTAATTTCATCATTCGATGCACCTGTTGCAATCAAAAGCGGTTTTCTTCCGCTCATCAAAATGCCCCAAAAAATAGATGGCCATGCAATAGAGTTTTCTGCTTTTAGTCCAACGAATTGTCCTTTTGTTTCAGCACCAAACTTCTCGTCTAGGGCACTCGCAGTTTTTTTGACCATGACATCAAATTCATTAAAGCTAACTTTGACTGGAACATCTTTTTGAAGATATTCAAAAGCAATCTTATCGCCATGTTCAACAGTAAGGGAGTAAAGGGTTTTAAAATCAGGACTTTTTTTGTATCTGTCCGCTCTATCAAAAAAAATTTGCATTAGTTTATTCTCCTAAAATAGGTTTCATCAAAGAAACCATTTTGAACATATTACCACAATTTGTCCTAAAATGCAACTCTTTTTGATTGGTTTGAAAAAGTATCTTCAACGCATTTATGGCGAAGAGTGTCAATACCAGCAATAATTAAGAAAACCCGACAAAAGTATTGAAAATACTTGACTTAAAATGCTTGATTTGTTTTTATTCGTGTGATATAATCATATTAATATAAGGGTGTCAATGACACAAAGGAGAACAAAAATATGGCAAATGTTGTAAACGCAAAGAAAAACAAAATCAAACCAGAAAATATCACAAACACTCAAGCAGAGGTCATCAAGTGCAAATATGCTGGTGAGCGCTCTTTTGGAATCGGGCCAATGGCAAGAGTAACGCATTTCTACACTATCGTTGTTCGTGTTAATGGAATCGATAAACCTCTCAAAATCAAAGTCAAAGAAAAGCCAAACTGGAATGTCGGAATCGCTCAAGACATCAAATCAGTTGGTAAAATGTTTGGCAAAGACAGACCAGTCAACGAAGGCGATATTCTAAATGTTGTCTATGACGCATCAAAGCCGAAAAAAATCTTCTTGCAAGATGCTCCGGAACAAGAGCAACCACAACAATAACAAAACAACAACAAAAAAACAGCAAGGCTGATTGCCTTGCTGTTTTTTTGTTGTATTAATGCGGTAATAATAATCGGGTTCACAATATTCGTTTCCACAGTTTTGAAAAAGTCTTAGCCACAATGCAGGAGGTAGTATCGCGAGCGCAATAAATTAGAATTTTGAATTTTTCATTTAGACTCCTGCAAAAAAACCTTGCCCCAAGACTTCGCTTGTTGGCGTGACATAAGCAAAAGTGTTCGGATAGTCTTTCAAAATATTTTTAACTTTGATGATTTCGTTTTTGCGAACTATGCAAATGAGAAGACCCTTGTCTTCATGTCGATACATTCCTGTTGCCGAAATTTTCGTGACCCCACGATTAAGTTTTTTCATAATAACTTTTGACAACGCTTCTGGGTCGGTTGTGATAATTTCAAACTTGATTGCGGATTTGAAACCTCGAAGGAAAAAGTTGATTGCAAGACCCGTTGTGAAGACCATCGCGAATGCCAAAAGAACTGAATCCATTCCACTTCGTGTTGCAGAGGGGTCATTGCCATAAACAAAGAACGAAATAGTGATGACGATGATGTCAAATCCCATGATGAAAACAGCAAAACCGATTCGAGGATAGTATTTGTTGACAGTGACGCCAATGATGTCAACACCACCACCAGATGCGCCAATGCGAAGCAGAAGAACAACGAAAATAGCAGTCAAAACACCTCCAAGTATTGGAGCGAACATGACCATGTCATAAGACGGCATAAGAACGCTAAAATCAATAGAACCACCGGGGACATAAATGCCAATAACATGACTAGTGTTTGAGTCAGCAAATTCCAAGAGTGCCGAGATTCCAAGAGTGACGAATGTTAAGAGTGCAGTTCTGAATGCAAATTTTTTGCCGACAAGAAAAAAACACATTATTAGGAGTGGAATGTTGATTGCCATCAGCCAAACCGCCCAGTTAATGCCCGTTCCATATTCAATCATGACCGCTATTCCAGTGACTCCACCGGGTGCGAAATTAAAAGGAACGATGAAAAGGTGAACGGTGAACGCTCTCAAAACAGCAACAAGAACAATAATGGAGTAAATACCCCAATTCTTCGACATAGCATTGTCCAAAAAGCGAGAAATCTTTGTTCCTGTTTGCGTTGCAGTTGTTGCAGAGGGGCTCATGACAATATTGTCCTCGTCAAGCTTAATTTCACTGGATTCACTGACTTTGGTTTCATTTGGAGCATCAATTTCATTGTCAGTTGCAACATCATTTTCTTCAATATTATTATCGTTTATCATAATTATTTAAAGTATAACACCACAAAGTCTACCTGTCAACTGTTTTAACACAAATAATCAATCGACAATATTAAGTGTTCAATAAGTCAACAAAAAACACCTCTCTAAGAGAGAGGTGTTTGCTAGTGTCATGGTCGTTGTCATTTTGACAATTATTAAGTGTGGGCAAAGTAGCAATCGGATTAAACATTTGTGTTGAATGGGTCTAGGGGCAGCGCCTATGGCAAATTGGACTCAAAATCCATGCCAACGAGAATTCAAGGCTCAAGAAGAACAAAGGAATTTATCAGCTAAGGCAACATTGACCAAATCTCAATCAACTCATTGTAAAGCTCAAACAACCGCTCTTGTTTTTCTTCGGGAATATGCTTGTTGTAGATTTTTAATCTTTTCTCTTGATCAAGCGACTTGTCGTTTTCAATAAATTCCCGTCCTTTTTCGCTCAAAGTTAATGACACAGTTTTTCCAGAATCTTTTTCTTTCTTGCAAAAACCTTTTTCTGAAAGTGACCTCACAAGCCTTGTTGCATTTGGTCTTGGAATTCCAAGTTCATCAGCAATAGCGCTCGGAGAAGTTTTCTCAAAATGACTAATCATTATCAAAACTTGCAATTCAAGAGAAGTTAACCCGTTCTTTTTCAAAAGGGCATTGTGACCGCTTCTAGGCATTGCAACATTTCTGTTAAAAATGCTAGTGTAGTCATTGAGTAGAGTGATTAATTCTTTGAGCCGTTTGTTGTCCATTTCACTTTCAATCATATATCAACAAAGAAGAAATGTCAATAAAAACTTAACAAAAAATTAATTTAAATTTTCTCAAAAAAAGTATTGACAAACTTTAAAAGTGTGTGATATAATAATATTTAACGATTATCATTTGATAATTATCAAATGATAATCGAATGAAAAAATGTAGAATAATTTTAAAATTGTTAAAAAAAGAGGAAATGTGAAAAATGAAAAAACTGAAACTACTAATTGCTCTAGCTGTCGTGATGGCGCTCTCGATTGGCATGCTCACAGCATGCAATGGCTATGTCTATCACAACGTGACATGGAGTGGAGAGGCTGTTGTCGCGACAGTTGATGGTGAAATTGTGGCGAGTTCTGGGGGGATTCGTGAGGGTTCAACGGTATTATTTTCATGGAGTTCTCCAAACGAAGGATTTCAAATGAGAATAGTTATTGGAGAAAATGCACCACAATACCGTCTTAGAAACATAACCGCATTCACTCATTCAGTCACGGAAAGTGTGATAATCACTTTCAGTATTGTCGCAATTCCTGCCGATTGTGACAATTGCAATGACATCGGTTGCGTCGAATGTGACCCTTTTTTCAACTATGACTGTCGTCAATGCAAAGATGTTGGTTGTATTGAGTGTGATCCATGTCATGTCAATTGTGATTTTGGAAACAATCCATATTGCAGAACAATATGTCAAAATTGCGATAACATATTCTTTTGCGGAATAGATGGGTGTATTTCGTGTCTCATGAATTTTGTTGAAGTCACTTATCATGGACTTAAGGAAATGCAACTTCAAGCAACGATGGCAGTCGGAGCTGATCACCACACGATTATTATTCCGTCTTTTTATGGAGAGTTCGACCAACACATTTGGTGGCAAGGAATTGGTTCAGTTCTCTTGATGTTTTTCTTGACCGAAGAAGAAGCTGTTGCAGCACAATCACCGGGCGATATTCGAGTTGACAATGTTCTTATTGCGGTTGAAAACGCATTCTCAGAATGGTTTTTCCCAAATCTCATCAAATATGGCATTCCGCCAGTTCTAGTCGATCCAGAGAACCCAACCCTCGTTAATCCATCTCACTATAATTTCCTAATGGACGCTGTTCTCGGACTCCAAGTCCTAGGGCTTCATTCAGACATGGCACCCTTCTCTCATGCTTTCGCTCTTGGCTTGCAATTAGGACAAGAGTTTGACGGCGAACTCGCAAGATTCAATGTTTGGCTGTTTGGCTGTGACAACTGGGCAAAAGTATCAAAAAATATGCCAATCAGAGACATGGGCTATTCAGTTGTCCAATTGACCCACACCTATCGTGGTATGGCATTTGGCGGAAATCCAGCGATACTTGATTTTTTTCGATCGTTCATTGAAGCAGAATATTGTCTTCTTGGAAACCCTCCATGCACTTGTGTTGGGCAACAAGTTCTTGTTTCTCAAGATGTTTTTATTATGGATGGAATAGGCGACTTTTGGATCACCGTCAACGGAAATTTTCCAATGACAAACGACAGGTTTGCCGTTGGTTCTGTTGTTGAAATTGAAGTCGAAGTTGAACCAAGGTTTATTGTTCAAATCTATGTCTCCGGAGAAGGAATCACAACTCTTCGTCGAGGCTTCCATGAGCTTACTCAAACTGTCGGAGACAGTCCCGTTATTATATTGTTCCGCTCTTTCACCTATGCTGAATATCTTTATGGAAGATTCGGCGGAGTTGGTTGGAATATTTTTATCGGCACTGACGATTTCGGAGGAGAAGTGAATGAAACAGTAATAGCAGAAACAGGCGATGATAATGTTCGACTGCACGCGTTTTCATCTTCACAAAGAGCAACTGGTATCAAACAAAGCATTCTTAAGGATCTTGGAGTTTTAAACAGAGTTGACACTTATGTTGTGAACTATGAACACCTTGTTTTTTGGGGAACTCAGTTAGCGGTCAGACAAACATTGATGTTCATGGGAGTCATTGAAAGCTCACTTCATCTTCATATGACAAAGGTCACTCCTTATCAACTCCAGTTCAACCATCTAACACCATGGTTTCAATACATTCTTTTTGAAATGTCTCCAAACGCCAATATTTTCTATTTGTGGCCAGAGTTTAATTTCATTTTTGAAAAGTATGGCTATTATGAGTTTGTTGTTGAAAGTTTTTCAGCATTTTTTGAGGGAAGTGAAATAAGTGTCATCAAATTTGAAAATCCAGAAATACTAGAACATTTTGTTCAATACTTTGCAGTGTCCTCACTTTTGTGGTTTTGGAATCTCCATATTGCAATCAGTGAATGCAACCTTATCATGTTTTTTGCTCAATATGAAGCGAACACCGAAAGGCTAATAAACCGTTTTGGTGGAAGAAGATTTTTCCCACGTATTGAACTTGATGAATTGCAAGAACTATTTGACCTAATGCAAGGACTAAACCTCCCAGAAAGCCAACTCGTTTTTGAACCATTCCACATGAGAGGGAATGCGTGGGGATGGCCAGCAATAGCCCCATATTTCATTGAAGGGTTCAGATTCTTCTCCTACTGCCAAGCGGGTCAAGGGCACTACAGAGCCTACATGTGGGCATTCATGCTTGATTGCAAATATGCAACTTATGACTTTGCTGTTTATTTGTCATCAGTGTATTATGTTTTTGTTTGTGATTGTTGTGAACACATTATTCTGTTTGCAATGCCCACTATTCGTTGGAATGATTGGGCAAATCCTCTTCAATTCATAGAAACTGAATGTTTGTGCTTGGATATCTGCGAATGTGTGTTTTTGCATTTTGGTTTTAGTCAAATTGAAATTCCGTTTTCAGCCATTGGAGATTGGGAAACTCACCTCATCCTCTATGACAACATTGGACTCTTTAGTAGTGTGACAATTCATGTTTATGATGGGCATCTTGTTTGGAGACAAAATGGGCTTCCAATCAGAAGAGCTTATGTCAACATGAATTATCTGCATCCAGCGGACTATATGTCAAGACCACTCGTTTGGAATTGGATCGCCGATGGTCATGCTCCAGTCAATGCAGTAATTAGCATCAACTGGAGCAACTGGTTGTCAATCATTGTCACTGGAATTCCGGGCGCTGGAGGTGGAGCGGGCCAGATGATTATTGCAAACTTCGTGATGTTTGATGGCTGGTTTCACACTTCCATTCCATGTCCAATCTGCAACACAGAATTCTGCGTCTGTCATATCACAAGCCCATGCGGACAAAATCCATGCGTCTGTAATCAAAACGGAGAAGAGGGTATTCCTCTTAATATTAACACAGCAGGAATGCCAGATGGAACAATTGTTGGAATTGAGGGCAATATCACAAACAGCATTCCAATCGGAACAACACGCCTTGAAATAAACATTTTTGTTCCAGTTGGCTATGTTCTCGTTGAAGTAATAATCAACGAAACAACTTTCACAAGAAACGGAACCCCACAATTTAATCAAGGGATTTCAATTCCAACAGGAAACGGCTATTGGCTAATTTTCAACATTCCATCAAACACAACCGCTGTTAATATTTCACTTGTGATGAAACCAGCCTAAAAATTTAGAACTTTAAGTTGTAAAATTTGAAAAATAACAATTTGATTTAAAAAGGAACTATCAATATGAAAAAAAGACTTTTGACAATTATCCTTGTCCTCATTTTAGTATTTGCGACCATGAGTTTTCTCACAGGTTGTGATGACGAGAACGAGCAAGAAACATATCATCAAATTGAATGGAGTGGCGACAATGTCACTGCAATGGTGAACAACGAAACCGTGACAAGTCATCAACAACTTCAAGTTGGCTCAATTATAATATTTTCGTGGACAGCTCCCCCGGAAAATTTTCGAATGAAAATCTCCATCAATGAAACAGACGAATATCATGAAAGAAGTGTGACAACTCTAATTCACACAGTTTTTCAAAACGCAACATTAACATTTTCAATCGTTGGACTTTCAACAACAACTCCATCAGACTATGACTGCGACCACTGCAATGATAATGGTTGCACTGACTGCGATCCGCTTTATCACTACGATTGCAGAGTCTGTCGTGATTCAGGGGCACATTGCCGAGAATGTTGTGATGTTCAAAATTGCGTCACTTGCAACGAAGCAAGAGTGAATTTTTTGATCAACGGGGCAAGACAAGGAATCACCGTTTGGGGGTTCTATGACGAAAACGGAAATTCGCTTCCAACCAACAGAATTTTGAACACAGGAGGGAACACGACTGTTCAAGTCGGCGACACGGTGACATTGCGTTGGACTCAAGACTTGGTCTATTTCTCAACCACTCTCAGAATCGGTGGGGTAATAGTTCTTAGCACCAATGACAACGGAGAAGTTGTTTCAATCGACCCAAGAGTCGTGCGCAATGGAAACAATTGGAAATTCACTTTTGAAATCCAACCTCATCACGCAACTAATGCACTAACAATAATCAAAGCCCTCTCCGCCCTCTGAGTAGGCTGATAAAAAAATCAAGGTTGTCCGTGAGATAACCCATTTCAAAAAAGACTATTGAACACAATAGTCTTTTTTGTTTTGTTATTGTCATGTTTTGCGGTTGACATCTTTGTGCGCATGTGGTATGCTGATTGGTAGCAATAAAAATTTTGAGAGGAAAAAACAAATGAAAAGATTAATAACAAGTGAAAGTGTGACAGAAGGGCATCCAGACAAGGTTTGTGATGCGGTTTCAGATGGTATTTTGGATGCCATCATCGGTCAAGACAAAAAAGCAAAAGTTGCGGCGGAGTGTTGCGTGACAACTGGATTTTTACTTGCAATGGGCGAGGTGACAACAACTGCATATGCCGATGTTTCGGCGATTGCAAAAAAGGTTGTCTCTAAAATTGGCTATAACAAATCAGAACTTGGCTTCGACTCTTCGTCTCTTGCAGTGATGAGTGCGATTCACTCGCAAAGCCCAGATATTGCGCTTGGAGTCAACGCTTCAATGGAGAAAAAAGGGGGGAACAAGGACAAGTTTGAAGAAACGGGGGCGGGTGACCAAGGCATGATGTTTGGCTATGCTTGCACCGAAACTGCGGAATTGATGCCA